>NZ_JARTJQ010000046.1:0-10617 GCF_036225245.1 Weizmannia sp. CD-2023 | reverse complement strand
CACGAAAGACTCCATCAGGCCCTGGGCTATACGCCTCCGGCCTCCGTTTATGGCCTTTGAGTGATTCATCCTTCGGGTTGAGGATACTTCTCGGGGGGTGTTGTGTCAAGGGTTCGGCAAAGCCCTCGCTACACTCGCCCTTGACACAACACCCCCGGAGAAGGAAAAATAAAGCAGGATGAATCACTCCAAAAAATGTGAACTGTCCACTAACTGCCTCCAATGAGCATCCTCACGCTCTATTAGTCAGTATCTGTTTTTCAGATTCTGACCCACCTTAAAAATTTTAAATTTGTGTCTTGACGATGGGGTCCACCTTAAAACCTTGGAACGCGTTGCAAGGCAGGATGCCTCTGAACGTAATGCCGTTGAAGGCAAATTTGGCGAAGGCAAGCGAAAGTATGGGCTGGGACTTATTCGAGCACGCCTTCAGGAGACCAGCGAAACAGTAGTAGCCCTTCAATTCCTCATACTAAATCTGGAGCGCAAGCTCAGGGTTCTTTTTTGAAATTTTTACACAACACTATTTTATATTTTGATAATCGGAATTTGGCTTGTATCTGACCAAATTTGATTCGTTCAGCAAGCCCTAAATACAGCTTTATTCCGAATAAAAACACCAATAGTGCAGAGCCGGAGTTTATTTATTCCATTCGGGCATTATGACCCAGTCGATGAGCATATCCGTCCTCCACCTCATGGATACGCAGGACAAAGGAATGTGTGGACCCCGATCCTGGGAGACATAGGAGGGTGAGCGACCGTGAGTTGTGTGGAGATTTTATGAAAGGTTATACCTTTTCGTTTACCAAATATATCCAATTTTGTTGTTAGGATGGACCTTATCCTGCAAGAAAGTTCTGCTTATATCTATTTAGAGGTGTGACAACGATTAGGTGTAAATCAAATACCTATGAAATTTGGAGAATATGCGAGTAAATGAGAGATAATTGAACTTTATTGAAGGAGGAGAGTTATGGAGTTCATTGCACATATTCGTGAAAGCGACCAGAAGGTACAAACAGTTGAAGAACATTTATTGGCAGCGAAAGATTTGGCTGAAACTTATGGCGAAAAGATTGGTGTAAAGCACATAACCGGGCTTGCTGCACTACTTCACGATTTAGGGAAATATACACACGCATTCCGCAATTATATTTTGGAAGCGGTAAACAACCCTGATCGCCCGCCGAAAAGAGGGAGTGTAGACCATTCTACTGCCGGAGGGAAGCTTTTGTACAGCATGTTCCATTCAGGAAAAACCAGTCCTCATAAAGCATTGTTAGCTGAAATGGTGGGCAATGCAATCATTTCTCACCATTCCTATTTGCAGGATTTTATCAGCCCGGAAATGGAACTAAAGTACTTAAATAGAGTTGAAAGTAAGGAAATTGACGAATTTGAAACGGCAAAGAAAAACTTTTTTGAAAAAGTGATGAGCCCATCAAGCTTTTCTGATTATGTGAATCAGGCCGAAATTGAATTAAAGCACTTTATTATGAAAGATGCATCAAAACCGCTTGCGCATAAGATGATGTTTTTAACGAAATATATTTTCAGTGCGCTAATTGATGCTGACCGGACGAACACCAGATTGTTTGAGGAAAACAGACCGGAAATAGAGCATACTCCAGTTGCAAAGTTGTTTAATCAATACTATGAAAAACTGTTACTTACTTTAGACAGTTTTAAGGAAAATTCGAGCGCTAATGCCCGTATCAACCGATTAAGATCCGGGATGTCCGAGCAATGCGATGCTTTTGCCGAGAAACCGTCCGGTATTTATACGCTTTCGATCCCGACAGGAGGAGGAAAAACTTTTGCCAGCCTGCGATACGCATTAAAGCATGCCCAACTTTATAACAAAAAGCGTATCATTTATGTCGTGCCTTTTACGACAATTATCGAACAAAATGCTGAGGAAGTGCGGAAAGTTTTGCAGGACGATGTAAATATTCTTGAACATCATTCAAACGTCGTCGAAGATGCTGATGAGAATGATGAACAACAGGACGGAATTATGAGTGCGCAGCAACGGCTGAAACTGGCAAGGGATAATTGGGATGCTCCAATCATTTTTACCACAATGGTGCAGTTTTTAAATGTCTTTTATGCGAAGGGAAGCAGAAATATTAGACGCCTTCATAATATGAGTGAAGCGGTGCTAATCTTTGATGAAGTGCAAAAAGTGCCGGTTCCTTGCATTTCCTTATTTAATGAAGCACTAAACTTTTTAAAAACATATTGCCATTCCAGCATTCTTCTTTGTACGGCAACCCAGCCGGCATTAAATTATGTTGAACATCAATTGCAGGTCAGCCCAAATTCGGAGATTATCCGCGATCTGGAAAACGTATTAGACGCCTTTAAGAGAGTTGAAATTGTTGACAGGGCAACTGATGAATCATTCAACACCGAAAAGCTTGCCGGCTTTATTGAGGAAAGAATGACAGAGGTTTCCAGTGTACTGGTGATATTGAATACCAAGCGTGTTGTAAAAGAATTATATAATCATTTAAATTCTAACGATAATACCCATATTTTCCATTTAAGTACATCTATGTGTGCAGCCCACCGCAATCAAATTTTGGAAGAGGTAAGGCACTGCCTGAATACCGGTAAAAAAGTAATATGTGTCAGTACCCAATTAATTGAGGCGGGTGTCGACGTGAGCTTCGATTGTGTCATCCGTTCCTTAGCCGGCCTGGATTCGATTGCACAGGCGGCCGGGCGTTGCAATCGGCACGGAGAGAAAGAGACCGGTTTTGTGTATGTGATCAACCATGAAGAAGAAAATCTAAGCAGGCTCCCGGAAATAAAAAAAGGCAAAGAGATTTCAAAGCGAATTTTTATCGATTTAAAAAATAATCCGTCTATCCATAATGGAAATGTTCTGTCTACCCAAGCAATGGAAAAATATTTTAAAGAGTTTTATACAGAACTTAATACCCGTTTGGATTACGATGTTCCGTCTCTTCAGAGTAATATGGTGGAAATGTTAACAGCTGACCCCAACCACTATAGTTATGCGAGGGCGTATCGCAGTAATACGAAGAAGGAATTTCCGTTGTTCTTAAGCAGCAGTTTTTATACAGCTGCAGAAAAATTCCGTGTGATAGATGATAAGACTACTTCTGTTATTGTTCCTTTTGGGAAGGGGAAAGACGTGATAGCCGAATTAAGCAGCAAAGTAACCATTGAAGATCTCGGCAAACTCATGAAAAAAGCACAGCAGTACACGATCAATCTTTACAGTCAGGAACTACAAAAGCTTGAGCAAAATGGCGGAATCATAGGTTTGTTTGACGGTAAAGTATTGGCTCTCAAGGAAGGTGCATATGATCATGAATTTGGATTGAATGTGGAGAATGACAGCGAATTGGATTTTTTGTCAATTTAAAAACCTATCATAACAGATAGGTTTTTAAATCATATAATATATATTTCAATCCGCGCTTTACCAGCGACTATATTATCATAACACAAAAAGGGAAAGAAAAATTTTTTCATATAATATATAATTAATTATTGACTTAAAAAAAGGCACATTGTATACTGAATTTATCAAAACAGCCAAAAAATGAGAGGAGGGGAAAAATGAGGAATTCTATTGAATTTGAGGTATATGGCAAATATGCTTTGTTTACTGATCCGTTGACAAAAATGGGAGGTGAAAAATTATCCTACCAAATACCGACCTACCAAGCGCTAAAGGGGATAGTCGAATCGATCTACTGGAAACCTACTATTCTAATGATAATTGATGATTTGCGTGTGATGAATCCTATCAAGATGGAGTCTAAGGGTGTCAGGCCGATTGAATACAACGGCGGCAATACACTGGCAAATTACACATATTTGCGTGATGTGCGTTACAAAGTGAGGGCTCATTTCATCTTTAACCCACACAGGCCGGATTTGGCATTTGATCGTAACGAACATAAGCATCATAATATTCTGAAACGATCCTTGAAAGCTGGCGGAAGAAGAGACATTTTCCTTGGCGCCCGGGAGTGCCAGGGTTATGTGGAACCCTGTGTATTCGAGGAAGGTGAGGGTTACTATGACCAAACAGAAGAAGTGTATTTTGGAACAATGGTTCACGGCATAAATTATCCAGATGAAACCGGCCGTAATGAAATGGAAGTCAGATTGTGGAACCCTGTTATGAAAAATGGTGTAATCCATTTTATCCGGCCGGACGAATGTAAACTGGTGAGAAGAGTTGCAGAAATGGAAATGAAAGCCTTTACTAAAGAAAATGTGAAACCTGCCGATGAACTTTTAAAAGAGTTTGAGGGGGAGGGGAATCGTGAGTGAGCTGGTTACTAAATTTATATGAGACTTATCAAGCGAATGAAGAGCAGGTCGGGAAAATTGAAAAGAAAAGAAATGATCAGGAGTACACGCTTCTTCCGGTTTCACATACCACACAAACTGCACATTTAGAAGTGCAGGTAACGGAGGATGGAAATTTTTATTATGCGGAGGTAATTAATGATAAAAAGGATGCGGTTACATTAATCCCGTGCACAGAAGAATCATCCAGCCGTGCCGGTAAAAAAATAGCTCCTTACCCATTGCATGATAAATTGATTTATGTAGCCGGCGACTTTGTGGCTTATGGAGGAAAAATAGAAGAGCCTTTCTCTTATTATATTCAACAATTAGGTGAGTGGGCAAATTCTCCGTTTAGTAATGCGAAAGTGCAGAGTATCTATGCATATTTAAAAAAGAAACAGTTAATCCACGATCTTGTAGAAGCGGGAATTTTGTTTTTGGATAACAACGGGCAGTTAATTGATAAATGGGACAGTAAGTATGGTGATAAGCCTCCATTATATTCAACAGTTACAGGGAGTGTTGAGAGCGCTTTTGTAAGGTTTACTGTTTATTCGCCCGAAAAAATCCTGACCAAAGTATGGAAAGATTCGGAAATGTACGAATCATTTATAAAATTTTACAATCAACATTTAAGTGACCGGGATCTTTGTTATGTAACGGGTGAATTTTTGCCAAGCACAGAAAGGCATGCTAATAAAATCAGAAATTCCGGAGATAAAGCTAAACTGATATCTGCGAACGACTCAAGCGGGTTTACGTACAGAGGAAGATTTACTGAAAGCAAACAAGTGGCAAGTATTAGTTATAAAGCATCGCAAAAAGCACATAATGCGCTGAAATGGTTGATCAACAGGCAGGGAAAAATAATCGATAACAGAGTATTTCTTGTATGGGAAAACGGCGGAAATGAAGTTCCATCTGTTACCGAAGATTCATATGACATTACCAGTCTTGATCCTTTTGCAAATGGGAGCAATCCAAAAATAGCTTTTACAAACCAGGAATTTGCACGTGAATTTTCTAAGGCAATGGATGGATATAAAAGTAATCTTTCGACTGAAGCCAGTATTAATATTCTGGTTTTAGACTCGGCAACAACTGGAAGAATGGCTGTCCTTTATTATCGAAATTTAAATAAAGAGATTTATTTTAAAAATTTAGTAAAATGGCATACAACTTGTGCCTGGCTCCACCGTTATCGAAAAAATGAGGACAACCAACCGATTTCATTTTTCGGTGCACCTTCGACAAAAGATATCGCGTTCGCAGCGTATGGTCCAAATGCAAGTGATAAAGTTGTAAAGGGCTTAATGGAAAGAATGCTTCCGTGTATTGTGGAAGGGAGAAGAATCCCAACAGATATTGTCAGAAGTGCCCTTCGGCGTGCATCTAATCCGGTCGCTTTGGAAAAATGGGAATGGGAAAAAATATTAAGCATTGCTTGTGCACTGATTAATAAAGAGGAGGGATATAATTTGGCACTTGATAAAGAAAATAACAACCGCGATTATTTATTCGGAAGGCTGCTGGCCATTGCGGATGTATTCGAACGAAATGCTTTGGATTCCGGCGAAAATCGTGCTACCAATGCCATCCGATATATGAATGCATTTTCACAGCATCCTGCACGCACTTGGGGAACGATCCAGGCCAGTTTGCAGCCCTATCAAGTCCGGCTGGGGAAAAAAGGGACGTACTACGCCATGTTAATAGATGAAGTCGCTTCTAAACTTAAATATGAAGATTTTAATGACAGGCCTTTATCGGGTAAGTTTTTGCTTGGCTTTTATAGCCAGCGCTATGATTTATATCAGAAGAAAGATACCAGTACTGTTGGACAAACTAAAGAATAAAAGATTGAGAGGGGACTAATTATGCCAGCTTTAGATCATAAGATTGATTTTGCCGTTGTGTTGTCTGTTACAAAAGCTAATCCCAATGGAGATCCGTTGAACGGAAACCGCCCGCGCCAAAATTATGATGGTTACGGGGAAATTTCTGATGTTGCGATTAAACGTAAAATCAGAAACCGCCTTCAAGACATGGGCGAGTCAATTTTTGTGCAATCAAACGATCGAAAAAATGATTCGTACAACAGTTTAAAAGAACGGGCGGATGCGAATCCGGAATTGAATAAGATTTTTAAGTCTAAAGACGGATCAGGTGAATCTTTTGCTGCGATCGCGTGCCAAGAGTGGATTGATGTCCGCAGTTTCGGCCAAGTATTTGCTTTTAAAGGATCCGGCAATAAAGGTGTATCTGTAGGGGTAAGAGGCCCTGTTTCAATCCATACTGCTACCAGTGTATCTCCAATTGATATTACAAGCATGCAAATTACTAAAAGTGTAAACTCTGAGCCTGGCAAAGACCGGGGTTCCGACACTATGGGGATGAAACACCGCGTAGACTTTGGTGTCTATGTATTTTATGGAAGTATCAATCCACAGTTGGCCGAAAAAACAGGATTTTCAAATGAGGATGCCGAAAAAATCAAGCAGGCCTTAGTCACATTATTTGAAAATGATGCTTCTTCTGCACGTCCTGAAGGGAGCATGGAAGTCAAAAAAGTATATTGGTGGGAACACCAGTCCAAATTGGGCCAGTATTCGTCGGCGAAAGTGCATCGGTCATTAGCGGTTACACCACTTGTGGATAATCCTAAAACATTTGAGGACTATGAGATTACTTTAAATGAACTAAACGGTTTAAAGGTTGACGTCATCGATGGCATTTGATGAAGATGAATACCTGATGTTGTCGGGCATCCAACATTTTCAATTTTGTAAGCGGCAATGGGCATTGATTCATATAGAGCAAGCGTGGGAAGAAAATGTAAGAACGGTTGAGGGGCAAAATATCCATCAAAAAACGGATAGCCCCTTTATCCGTGAAAAGCGTGGCAGTAAATTAATTGTCCGGGCAATGCCAATTAAATCAAATGAATTGAAGTTGACGGGAATATGTGATGTTGTTGAATTTGTGAAGGATAAGAATGGCGTTGAAATTTATGGGAATGAAGGAAAATATATTCCTTATCCGGTTGAATACAAACGCGGCAAACCGAAAAAGAATGATTCGGATATTTTACAGCTTGTTGCGCAGGCGATGTGTCTTGAGGAAATGCTTCTATGTGAGGTTAACAAGGGCTATATTTTTTATAACGAAATCAAACGCCGGATTGAAATTCCGATAACCTTGGATGAAAAAAATAAAGTTAGAAAGATTGCTGCTGAGATGCAAGATTACTATCAACGCCGTTATACGCCAAAAGTAAAAACCGGCCCCTTCTGCAACCAATGTTCCCTCCAGAATATTTGTTTGCCGAATATCATTCGTAAACGTGCTGTTTCCAGTTATATAGAAGGGAAGATAAATGAGTGAAAAAACTCCTGAACACTTTATTTATTACGCAGCCGGAAGTTTATTTATCCTTGGATGGAGACAATATTGTGCTTTTAAAAGAGAAGGAACAATTGGGGCGACTGCCACTGCACAATTTGGAATCGGTCGTTGCTTTTGGCTATACAGGGGCCAGCCCTGCCTTAATGGGGTATTGCGCCGAAAGGAATATTTCTCTCATTTTCTTTACAATGAATGGCCGCTTTCTTGCCAGAGTAATTGGTAAAAGCAGGGGAAATGTTGTTTTGCGAAAAAAACAATACCGTATCTCAGATGATGAAATCGCTTCGGTTCAAATTGCCAGGAATTTTATTATCGGGAAGATATACAACCAAAAATGGATTCTTGAAAGAATGACAAGAGATTATCCGTTGCGTATTGATGTTACGCAATTTAAGGATGTTTCCCGGTTTTTATCCGCCATTATCAAACAGGTCAGACTATGCGATAGTTTAGAAACATTGAGGGGGTTAGAAGGACAGGCTGCCATCAATTACAATAAATTATTTGACCAAATGATTCTACAGCAAAAAGATGATTTTTTCTTTCATCACCGTTCACGCCGGCCGCCTTTGGATAACGTGAACGCCATGTTGTCCTTTGCTTATACATTACTGGCAAATGACACAGCTTCCGCACTGGAAGGAGTAGGTCTTGATGCCTATGTTGGATTTATGCACCAAGACAGACCGGGCAGGGTTTCACTTGCTCTGGACTTAATGGAAGAATTAAGAGGTGTGTATGCGGACCGTTTTGTACTTTCATTAATCAATACCAAGGTAATCAATAAAGATGATTTTTTAAAAAAGGAAAATGGAACCGTCATTATGACAGATGAAGCAAGAAAAAAGTTTCTAAAAGCCTGGCAAAATAAAAAACAGGAAAAGATTACTCATCCGTTTCTTGGAGAAAAGATTTCATGGGGACTGGTTCCCCATGCACAAGCTCTGTTGTTGGCCCGGTTTTTAAGAGGAGATTTAGATGAGTATCCTCCTTTTCTGTGGAAGTAGGTGGAAAATTTTGCTTGTTGTCATTACTTATGATGTGAGTACTTTGACCGGAGCAGGGCAGAAGAGGTTAAGAAAAGTAGCGAAAGTTTGTCAAAACTATGGCCAGCGTGTCCAGAATTCCGTTTTTGAGTGTTTCGTTGATGCAACACAATTTGCCTCTTTGAAGATTGAACTGTCTAATATTATTGACCCAGATGAAGATAGCCTGAGATTTTATCAGTTGGGAAACAACTATAAAAATAAAGTAATGCATATCGGGGCAAAACCATCTTTGGATTTAGAAGACCCCTTGATCTTTTAGTGCGAAGGTGTAGTGCACACGATTTTCCCGTGTGTTCGCACCAATATGCTAACCAATATTTTACATATATTGGTTAAATGTGGAAAAATAGTCCTTTGTTTATCAGAGGAAATGGCGAAATTTGGTTGTTTTAAAAACGTACATTCGCCTTTTTGACCAAATTCCGCTGTCGCTCCCTACATGGGGGCGTGGATTGAAATTTGTAATCTCGTATGTGCCTATTAACTATACGAGGTCGCTCCCTACATGGGGGCGTGGATTGAAATGCAAACTTGCGGCTTACAAGGCAAAGGAAAATGAGTCGCTCCCTACATGGGGGCGTGGATTGAAATCACCCATTCGCTTGCAATCCATCCCATGCCTGCTGTCGCTCCCTACATGGGGGCGTGGATTGAAATTGATCTAAAAGTACAAGTCCAAACGGGCGCTTTGTCGCTCCCTACATGGGGGCGTGGATTGAAATGTCTCCCTTATAAAAATTTTTCGGCCAGGCTAATGTCGCTCCCTACATGGGGGCGTGGATTGAAATAATCCACGCATTTTGAGGATGCGATACCTTTAAGTCGCTCCCTACATGGGGGCGTGGATTGAAATGGACAAGGGATAGCTTACTTGCTATCTCGATTGTGTCGCTCCCTACATGGGGGCGTGGATTGAAATCAGACTCCCGAATATCGGACATCATCGGCCGTTGTCGCTCCCTACATGGGGGCGTGGATTGAAATTATGCGCAGCTGGCCGGTTTCGACCGCCTGCATTGTCGCTCCCTACATGGGGGCGTGGATTGAAATCGTAACATACACCCGGCGCCCGTCCTGCCCTTCATGTCGCTCCCTACATGGGGGCGTGGATTGAAATTGGAAAGCCAACATTTTATCAACCGGAAAGTTACGTCGCTCCCTACATGGGGGCGTGGATTGAAATCTTGATCTATTATGCAGCCATCACTGGAAAAATATGTCGCTCCCTACATGGGGGCGTGGATTGAAATCATTCTCCTTTCGTACTTATTTTACGAACCCCTGTCGCTCCCTACATGGGGGCGTGGATTGAAATAGCTCCGCATGCTTTTAATGTGTCGCCTTCCACGGTCGCTCCCTACATGGGGGCGTGGATTGAAATCATCATGTTGAATTAACCGGATATATGGCAAATCGTCGCTCCCTACATGGGGGCGTGGATTGAAATTAGCGGCCTTTCTAGTGATGCATGGGCATTTGCGTCGCTCCCTACATGGGGGCGTGGATTGAAATTTGCAAAGTGGAACGATACATACAAAGAAACAGGGTCGCTCCCTACATGGGGGCGTGGATTGAAATAGGATGGTGAGCTGACAATTATAGCGGCTAGGCCGTCGCTCCCTACATGGGGGCGTGGATTGAAATGCACGATCCAGCAGGTGCTGAAAAAATTTGAAGTCGCTCCCTACATGGGGGCGTGGATTGAAATCATCATGTTGAATTAACCGGATATATGGCAAATCGTCGCTCCCTACATGGGGGCGTGGATTGAAATAGCTATTAGGGAGGTGAAAATATGGCGTTATTGGTCGCTCCCTACATG
>NZ_JARTJQ010000045.1:0-860 GCF_036225245.1 Weizmannia sp. CD-2023 | reverse complement strand
GGCGTGGATTGAAATAAATATAGTATAAAATTACATAATATAATAAAAGTCGCTCCCTACATGGGGGCGTGGATTGAAATACTTTCTATTTGCTCCGGTTGCAGCCGGGGCGTTGTCGCTCCCTACATGGGGGCGTGGATTGAAATACCTTCCACAGGGACGTTTTGTTTGTGCTGCTATAGTCGCTCCCTACATGGGGGCGTGGATTGAAATGGATATCTCCGTAACCTGCTGGTGCGCATTGCCGTCGCTCCCTACATGGGGGCGTGGATTGAAATAAACTCTACTTCATTGTTAAATGTCCAAACACTTGGTCGCTCCCTACATGGGGGCGTGGATTGAAATAAATCGAAATGGTAACTAATTTTAGCCACGAGTAGTCGCTCCCTACATGGGGGCGTGGATTGAAATGCCGCCTGTATCGTCTTTTTCCTATTCTATGCAGTCGCTCCCTACATGGGGGCGTGGATTGAAATAATATTTTTCTGATGTGCTAGTGGAATGTTGCAACGTCGCTCCCTACATGGGGGCGTGGATTGAAATCATTACAAATCCCCCATTCTTTTTGATTCCATCTTGTCGCTCCCTACATGGGGGCGTGGATTGAAATCATTAATTAAAGTTATGTAATACCTGCAGTCAACGTCGCTCCCTACATGGGGGCGTGGATTGAAATATATATCGATTGGGAAGCAATTGGTTTAGATATGGTCGCTCCCTACATGGGGGCGTGGATTGAAATACAAATACCCCCTTTGTGTTTTCGCAAATAGGCATAGTCGCTCCCTACATGGGGGCGTGGATTGAAATACTTTTTGGTTTTTTGCGCCCAGTTTTTTTGCACGGTCGCTCCCTACATG
>NZ_JARTJQ010000044.1:0-32995 GCF_036225245.1 Weizmannia sp. CD-2023 | reverse complement strand
GCGCTGGAGCTAGACAATTTTCAAGGTTAGAAACCGAAGCCATTCTCCGTTTACAGTTTTTTCTCCCATCCGGTTTTGAAGGAATACAATTATTTCTCTTGATAAATAACAGCAACTGTGTTATAATATTTTTTGTCATTAAGGTCCGGTGGCGATGGCGGAAAGGTCACACCCGTTCCCATCCCGAACACGGAAGTTAAGCTTTCCAGCGCCGATGGTAGTTGGGGGTTTCCCCCTGCGAGAGTAGGACGCTGCCGGGCCTGAATATATTATTATCGCGGGGTGGAGCAGTCTGGTAGCTCGTCGGGCTCATAACCCGAAGGTCGCAGGTTCAAATCCTGCCCCCGCAATCGATCAGAACAAGCAGTGGTTTGACTGCTTGTTCTTTATATTTTTCATCCTGTTTTTGCGTATTTATCCAAAATCGGTTAAACTAGAATTGGATTGGAGCATCCTTAGGAACATTCCTAAGGCTTTTTTTATAAGGCGCGCCGTACTTTGGATTGGCGGCAATTTGCGATAAAGTTGTAGAGGAGAGGCGGCAAATGGGGAGTTATCGTTTCGTTTCCAACAGCCCTGAAGAGACTTTTTCTTTTGCAGAAAAAATGGCTGCCCATCTGAAACCGGGGGATGTCCTTTTGCTGGAGGGTGACCTGGGGGCAGGAAAAACGACTTTTACAAAAGGGATTGCGAACGGGCTGGGCATTCGCCGTACCGTGAACAGCCCGACTTTTACCATTATAAAAGAGTACCGGGGGAACCTGCCGCTGTATCATATGGACGTATACCGTTTGGAGGATGCGCAGGAGGACCTTGGTTTTGATGAATATTTTGAAGGTGATGGCGTGACGGTTGTGGAGTGGGCACATTTTATCAAAGATCTGTTGCCTGAGAGCTATTTGGAAATCCGCATTCTCCGCCTTGAAGGAGACCGCAGGCTTATTGAAGCGGAACCGTTTGGGGACCGTTATGTATCATTATGTGAGGAGATTTTTGGATGAAAGTTTTGGCAATCGATACTTCAAATGAAGTGCTGGGCGTTTCATTGGCCGATGATCATGTTGTGCTGGCCGAATATATGACAAATTTGAAAAAAAATCATAGTGTCCGCGTGATGCCGGCTGTGCAGGAAGTCATGGAGGCGTGCGGGATAAAACCGGCTGAGCTGGATAAGATTGTGGTGGCAAAAGGGCCCGGATCTTACACCGGCATACGGATTGGCGTCACGATCGCAAAAACGATGGCCTGGAGCCTTCAAATTCCATTGGTGGGGGTTTCCAGCCTGAAGTTGTTGGCGGCGTCCGGCCGTTATTTTGACGGGTATATTTCCCCGCTTTTTGATGCGCGCAGAGGGCGGATTTATACCGGTTTGTACCGCTATGAAAACGGGGTTTTGCAAACAGTAGTGGAAGATTGCAATGTATCATCCGCTGAATGGGGAACCCGGTTAAGTGCGCTTGAGGCGCCCGTATTATTGATCGGCCAGCATGTTGCCCTTCATGAAGCCGTTCTTGCGAAGAAGCTGGGAGATAAAATGGCGGTAGCAGATTGGACCCTGCATAATCCGAGGCCGGGCGAACTGGCCAGGCTTGGGATGGATGAACCGGACGCGGAGATACACACTTTCGTTCCAAATTACATACGGTTAGTAGAGGCAGAAGCCAAATGGCTTGAAAAGCATAAACGGGAGAGTCACTAAAAATGGAAAAAACGGGGAAAATAACGCTGCGAAAAGCCACGCTTGCAGATTTGGACGGAATTTACAATGTGGAGATGCATTCTTTTACAATGCCGTGGACACGTGAAGCATTTTACAACGAACTGGTTCATAATCATTTTGCCATGTATCTTGTGCTTGTCGAGAATGAAAAGGTTATCGGTTATTGCGGCGTGTGGGTCATTGTCGATGAGGCGCATGTGACCAATCTTGCGGTGCTCCCGGAGTACCGAGGCCGGAAACTGGGAGAGACGCTGTTAAAAAATGTGATGGCTTACGCCGCATTGAACCATGCCAAAACGCTCAGCCTGGAGGTACGCGTCAGCAATATGATTGCGCGCTCCTTATACAGGAAGCTCGGATTTCGGGAAGGCGGCATCCGGAAAGGCTATTACACGGATAATTATGAAGACGCAATTGTGATGTGGGTGAATTTATAAATGGAAAAAGATTTGTTGGTATTAGGCATAGAAACGAGCTGCGATGAAACGGCTGCAGCTGTCATTAAAAACGGGACGGAAATTGTTTCCAATGTGGTCGCTTCCCAGATTGAAAGCCACAAACGGTTCGGCGGGGTGGTGCCAGAGCTTGCATCCCGCCACCATGTCGAGCAAATTACCATTGTCATTGAGGAAGCGATGCAGCAGGCAGACGCGGCTTTTAAAGACCTGGATGCGATCGCCGTGACAGAAGGGCCCGGGCTTGTGGGCGCGTTGCTTGTTGGCGTCAATGCCGCAAAGGCGCTCAGTTTCGCGCATCAGATTCCACTTGTCGGTGTCCATCATATTGCCGGCCATATTTATGCGAACCGGATCGGGCATGAAATGAAGTTTCCGCTGCTTGCGCTTGTCGTTTCAGGCGGTCATACGGAGCTTGTGCTGATGAAGGGCCATGCCGAGTTTGAAGTAATCGGCGAAACGAGAGATGATGCGGCAGGGGAAGCTTATGACAAAGTAGCACGAACGTTGAACCTTCCTTATCCGGGCGGTCCGCAGATTGACCGGCTTGCCCATGAAGGAAAGCCAAATGTTGATTTGCCGCGATCCTGGCTGGAAGGGACTTATGATTTCAGTTTCAGCGGGCTCAAATCAGCCGTCATTAACACCCTCCATAATGCCGCGCAGCGCGGGGAAAGCATCCGGCCTGAAGATATGGCCGCAAGCTTCCAGCAAAGTGTGATTGATGTATTGGTCGGTAAAACCGTGGAGGCGGTAAAAGCGTTTGGCGTCAAAGAAGTGCTGGTCGCCGGCGGTGTTGCCGCGAACAAAGGATTGCGCGCTGCCCTTTCAGAAGCATTCCGGGATCTCCCTGAAGTGGCGTTGCGCATCCCGCCGATCCAGTTATGCACAGACAATGCGGCGATGATTGCCGCATGCGGGACGGTGCTTTTTGAAAAGGGAAAAAGAAGCTCCCTTGACTTAAATGCTTATCCCGGGCTGGACATTGAAAACTTTTAAACAGGGTTGTGAAAAACCGGTGTATGGGAATCGTCCATACACCGGTTTTTTTGGAGATATGCAGGGGAATTGTGCACAATCTGTGGAAAAGTTGTTGATAAATGATTGGACTTGTGTAAAACTTTTAAAATTTTTTCCGGACAGGTTGTGGGTATTGTGGATAAATCTGTTGATAATTGTGGATTTTGTGGAAAAACGTTTTGGAAAGCAAGAAATCAATATACCGCCTGTGCATAAATCTGTGCATGGCGCGAGATGCCAAAATAAAAACCTGTGCAGAAAATTTCCACACAGGTCCAAACATTACTCCGCCAGTTCTGCCCATTCTTCCATCAGCGCGTCCAGCTCCAATTTCCGTTGCTCCAGTTCTTCTGTCAGCTCGCGGATTTTAATATGGTCCTGAAAGATTTCCGGGTCGGCCATTTTTTCTTCCCGGTCATGAATTTCTGTTTCCAACGTTTCAATTCTTGTTTCAATTTCTTCAATCCTCCGCTTTTTTTGCCGCTCGCGTTTTTTTGCTTCTTTATCCTGCCGGTAGTTGTTTTTCGCCGGCTGTTCCGCTTTAACCTTTTCTTGTTTCGTGTTTTCCAGGCGTGCAATTTCCAGCATTTCTTCTTTTTTTTGCACATAATAATCATAGTCGCCGAGAAATTCACGGGTTCCCTCCGGCGAGAGCTCCACCACTTTTGTGGCAATCCGGTTAATGAAATAGCGGTCGTGGGAAATGAACAAAATCGTTCCCGGGTAATCGATGAGCGCATTTTCCAGTACTTCTTTACTGTCCAAATCAAGGTGGTTTGTCGGTTCATCTAAAATTAGAAAGTTCGCCTTTTCCAGCATCAATTTGGCGAGGGCAAGCCGGGCTTTTTCGCCGCCGCTTAAGGATGAGACGGTTTTTAAAACGTCATCGCCGGAAAAAAGAAAATTCCCGAGTGCCGTGCGGATTTCTTTTTCTGTTTTCAGCGGGTATGTATCCCATAATTCCCGGAGGACCGTTTTATTGGAAGATAAGTCGGCCAGTTCTTGATCGTAATAGCCGGTCATAACGTTGGAGCCATATTCGATCGTGCCGGATATCAGCGGGATTCTCCGGATAATCGATTTCAAAAGCGTTGACTTGCCGATGCCGTTCGGGCCGACAAGGGCAACACTGTCTTGTTTTTTGACTGAAAGATGGATGTTTTTGGCAACCGGCTCCCCGTCGTAGCCGATGGCAGCATCCCGGACATGAAGGACTTCGTTCCCGCTTTGTTTGGCAATTTCAAACGAAAACCGGGCAGATTTTTCATCGCCAAGCGGCTTGTCCATCAATTCCATTTTTTCCAGTTGTTTCCTCCTACTTTGCGCCCGCTTTGTCGTGGTGGCACGGGCAATGTTTTTTTGGATGAATGCCTGCAATTTCGCAACTTCTTCCTGCTGCTTTTCATATTGTTTGACCTCTCGCTCGTACTGGGCGGCTTTTTGTTCCAGATACCGGCTGTAGTTGCCGTGGTATTTTTTAATGGAATGCCTTGAAATTTCATAGACCTGGTTGACGACTTTATCCAGAAAATAACGGTCATGGGACACGATCAGAATGGCGCCTTCATAGCCTTGTAAATATTGCTCCAGCCAGGTGAGCGTTTCGATATCGAGATGGTTTGTCGGCTCATCCAAAATGAGGATGTCCGGCTTTGTGAGCAGCAATTTCGCCAATGCAAGGCGTGTTTTTTGCCCGCCGCTTAATGTCCGGATCGGGGTGTTGTAGTCGTACTGGTCAAAACGGAAGCCATGCAGAACTGACCGGATATCCGCTTCGATCTGATATCCGCCTTCATCTTTAAAACGTGTCTGCAAAGTATCATAAGCATGCAGCACTTTTTCATACTCCGCCGGGCGGTTATAAATCTTAGGGTCGGCCATTTTTTGTTCGTATTCGCGAAGCTGTTTTTCCATATCCAGCAAATTTTTAAAAACCGACATCATTTCGTCCCAAATGGACAGATCCGATTCGAGTCCGGTATTTTGGGCGAGATAACCGATTTCGACACCATTCGGCATAATGATGGAACCTTCATCATAAGAAAGCTGGCCGGCGATGATTTTCAGGAGGGTCGATTTGCCGGCCCCGTTTCTCCCGACCAAGGCAATCCGGTCTTTTGTTTGAATTTCTAATTTTATATCCGATAAAATAAGTTCAGCGCCATAATATTTTGTGACTTGTTGAACTTGCAGCAACATCATCTTTATGTTCACCTCTATACCATTGTAAGTGTACAGGAAGGCGAACTGCAACTCAACCGGCGTGATCGGAATTTGTCAAAAAACTTTTCACATAAATTCGTAAAAACCCATGAAAAAAATGCTTACTTGTGATATATTTAACATAGTTGGAGAGAGAAAAAGGCGCATGCAGGCATTTTTTTAAAACATATTTTTTCTTTGCTCAGATAGGAGTAATATTATAATGAAGAATGGCAGCGCTGCCATTCTGGAATGGACGCACGATTGGAACCAACAGCACAAAAAACTTAAGCTTTCAACTTGGGGGATTTCACATGAAGGATGAATCAGTAAAAATACCGCAAGCCACTGCAAAACGGCTTCCATTATATTACCGGTACCTGAGAAATTTATATACACTTGGCAAGCAAAGGGTATCCTCGGCGGAACTGAGTGAAGCGGTGAAAGTCGACTCCGCTACGATACGCAGGGATTTTTCCTACTTCGGGGCACTTGGAAAAAAAGGTTATGGTTATAATGTAAAATATTTATTGTCTTTTTTCGGCAAGACGCTGAACCAGGATGAGATCACAGATGTAGCGCTGGTTGGCGTTGGGAACCTCGGTACAGCCCTTTTGAATTACAATTTTTCGAAGAATAACAGCGCACGGATTGTGATGGCATTTGACAATGACCCCGGGAAGGTGGGGAGCCATGTTGGCAATGTGCCTGTTTACAGCATGGACGAATTAAGAGAACGGCTTTGCGCGGAAGATGTGACGGTTGTGATTTTGACGGTCCCCGCTTCCAGTGCCCAGGCAGTGACAGACGAGCTTGCCAGTACAAATGTAAAAGGCGTTTTAAACTTTACACCTGCCCGGCTGAACGTGCCGCCGGATATCCGCGTCCATCATATTGACCTGGCCGTGGAACTGCAGGCACTGATCTACTTTTTAAAACATTATTCAAATGATGAAGAAAATTTGAAAGAAACAAAAGAGCCGGTTGCGAAGCCATAGCCAAAAAGCTTTTTTTCCGTTATCATAGTGGGTACAGGGGGTGGCCCGATTGAAAACGGAATGCAGGCGCAAATGGCAATGGCCGGATTTGGCTGTGGCGTGCAAAGGGAAAAGGGCGGATTCAACGCCGGCACTTAAAGGGGAACGGCGATGAATACGAAAAAAATGCCGGTTACCGGACACATCCAGGAATTGAGAAAGCGGTTAATTACCGTTCTCATTTTCTTTCTGTTTGCCCTGGTTGTTGGCTTTTTTACCGCAAAACCTGTTATACGTTATTTGCAGCATGCCAAAAATGCCGGCATGTTCACGATGAATGCCTTCAGGGTAACCGATCCTATTAAGGTTTTTATGGAAGTTTCGGTTGTGATCGCATGCCTATTGACCCTGCCGGTGATTTTGTACCAGCTTTGGGCGTTTATAAGCCCGGGGCTGTATGAGAAAGAAAAGAAACTGACATTAAGTTACATTCCTGTTTCCATCTTGCTTTTTATAGCCGGCGTTTCTTTTTCCTATTTCGTGCTTTGTCCGCTGATGGTGAAGTTTATGATGGGCTTGTCAAATGAAATGGGCATTCGTGCGGTGATCGGGATCCGGGAGTATATTCAGTTTCTGCTAGAGATCACGCTTCCGTTTGGCTTTGTGTTCCAAATGCCGGTCGTGGTCCTGTTTCTGACCCGGCTTGGCATCATTACGCCGAGACTGTTGAAAAAGGTAAGAAAATATGCGTATCTTGCTTTGATTGCAGCTGCCGGCATCATCACCCCGCCGGACGTGTTTTCGCAGCTGATTACCTTTGTTCCACTCGTTTTGCTGTATGAAGCAAGCACACTGATTTCGAAAATGGCGTACCGCAATGCCAAAAAAGCGGCAAAAGAAATGCCAATGGATGAACAGACGATTGCTTCTGAATAAGAAAGCCGTTTTCCGGACGGAGCCGGAAAACGGCTTTTATTTTTTCACTGAGTTTTTCAGCTTGAAATGGAGAAAGATCAGCCTGATGCCGGAACCCAGATCCAATGTTGCAATCAACAGCAGTAAATAAGAAAAAAAGCCCCAGCCGCCCACTTGTACCTGCTGAATGGCAAAATAAGTGAACAAAGCCCCGAGCAGGCAGTTTACAATCCCTGAAAAAAGTGGTCTCATCATAGAAGTCCTCCAATTGAGCTGTAAATTTCATGTACGGATGTCTGCAGAACGGACGGGTGCAAAAGCAGCCTCACGACCACAATCGTGTTCATGGAAACATGCGCAAACATGGAAACGGTGATCCGGTTTGTTTTCTCGTATAAATAAGCGAGCGTCAGCCCTAAAAGGGAATATAAAAACAAGTGGCTCGGTTCGGTATGCGCGAGTCCGAAAATAACCGAGCTGACAATACCGGATAAAAGGAATGAAAAGCGCCTGCGCAGCGTGCCGAAAATGATTTTCCGAAAAACGATTTCCTCGAGAATCGGCCCTGCGATCGAGCTGATGAGGATGACGAGCGGAAATCTTTCAATCAGCGCCATGATTTGCTGCGTATTGTTGGAGGCAGCCGGGGCACCGAATAATGATTCAATGATCGCGGCTGCAGTCTGGGCAAAGAAACAAAGAAAGACGCCGCCTATTGCCCATATGGCGGATGGCGCGGCCGGAAGCGGTTCAGTCCGGTCTGTTTCTTTCTTTGCGGCTTTTCTTAAAAAGTACAGGACGATGATCAGCCCGATGATAAAGCTGATGACGGTCCAAAGCGGGGGCGTCAATGTCCGCATGCTGTCTGCCGGTTCGTGGAAAACGTTCACCCCGGCATAGTAGAGCAACGGATACCCGACGGCGCCGGACAGCAGCATAAGGATGTACGTCACGAGAATATACACATACTCTTTTTTCACGCGTTCTTTTCCTTTCTTGCCAGTTCAAAGTTTAAAGGATCGCAAATTCGTCCAATATGTTCATTGTACTATTGAACCGGGCGGGGTTCAAATGCCGTGCGCAGAGCCAGCCTTTTCAGTTGCATATCCGGATGGTGATCAAGCATACTTATAAAAGGGCAAGCGGCTGAAATGGAGGCGCGCAACCGGCATCCTTTGACGGGGCTCTTTAAAGGATGCAGGGCCCGAAAAAAATAAAAAAAGTTGGATGAGAGACTTGCAAAAAAGCAAGGAATTATTTATTATAATAAATGTGTTAGCACTCAACTTATGCGAGTGCTAATAATGGACAAAATTTTACATAATACGAATTAAGGAGGTTGTTTCACGTGTTAAAACCACTGGGTGATCGCGTTGTCATTGAATTAGTTGAATCGGAAGAAAAAACAGCAAGCGGTATTGTCCTGCCTGACACGGCAAAAGAAAAGCCACAGGAAGGCAAAGTTGTGGCTGTCGGTTCCGGGCGTACCCTTGATAACGGTGAACGTGTTGCCATCGATGTAGCAGTAGGCGACCGCATCATCTTCTCGAAATATGCCGGCACTGAAGTGAAATATGACGGAAAAGAATACTTAATCCTTCGTGAAAGCGATATTCTGGCGGTTGTGGAATAAGCCTGGCTTGTTGAAACATAGAAATAACGATATGACATGAGGAGGTTTTATAAATGGCAAAAGAAATTAAATTCGGCGAAGAAGCCCGCCGCGGTATGCTTCGTGGTGTGGATAAACTGGCAGATGCTGTAAAAGTGACATTGGGCCCGAAAGGACGTAACGTCGTTCTGGAAAAGAAATTCGGTTCTCCGCTGATCACAAATGACGGTGTCACGATCGCAAAAGAAATTGAACTCGAAGACGCGTTTGAAAACATGGGTGCCAAACTTGTCTCCGAAGTGGCCAGCAAAACGAACGATGTAGCTGGTGACGGTACAACCACTGCAACTGTTCTGGCACAGGCAATGATCCGTGAAGGCCTGAAAAACGTAACAGCAGGTGCAAACCCGGTTGGCATCCGCAAAGGGATTGAAAAAGCAGTTGCGGCTGCTGTCGAAGAATTAAAAGCCATTTCGAAACCAATCGAAGGCAAAGCTTCCATCGCCCAAGTTGCTGCAATTTCCTCTGCTGACGAAGAAGTCGGCGAATTGATCGCTGAAGCAATGGAACGCGTGGGCAACGATGGCGTTATTACCATTGAAGAATCAAAAGGCTTCTCAACGGAATTGGACGTTGTGGAAGGAATGCAGTTCGACCGTGGCTATGCATCGCCTTACATGGTAACGGATTCCGACAAAATGGAAGCTGTTCTGGATAACCCTTACATCTTAATTACAGACAAGAAGATTTCCAATATCCAGGAAATCCTGCCTGTTCTGGAACAAGTTGTCCAACAAGGCAAACCGTTGTTGCTGATTGCGGAAGATGTTGAAGGGGAAGCTCTTGCAACACTCGTTGTCAACAAACTGCGCGGCACATTCAATGCCGTTGCGGTAAAAGCGCCTGGCTTCGGTGACCGCCGCAAAGCGATGCTCGAAGATATTGCAACCCTGACAGGCGGCGAAGTGATCACAGAAGAACTCGGCCTTGATTTGAAATCTGCAACCATTGACCAACTCGGCCGTGCCGGAAAAGTGGTTGTTACAAAAGAAACAACGACAATCGTTGAAGGGGCAGGCGACTCTGCTGCAATTTCCGCACGTGTAAACCAAATCCGCATGCAATTGGAAGAAACGACTTCCGAATTTGACCGTGAAAAATTACAAGAACGCCTTGCAAAACTGGCCGGCGGCGTAGCGGTCATCAAAGTCGGTGCTGCGACAGAAACCGAATTAAAAGAACGCAAACTGCGCATTGAAGATGCTTTGAACTCTACGCGCGCTGCTGTTGAAGAAGGCATTGTAGCTGGTGGTGGCACGGCGCTGATCAATGTCATCAAGAAAGTTGCTTCCATTCAAGCAGAAGGCGATGTTCAAACAGGCATCAATATCGTTGCACGCGCTTTAGAAGAACCTGTACGCCAAATCGCGGAAAATGCCGGCCTTGAAGGTTCAGTCATTGTCGAACGCCTGAAAAAAGAAGATGTCGGCATTGGTTACAATGCCGCCAATGGAGAATGGGTCAACATGATTGAAGCGGGTATCGTGGACCCGACGAAAGTAACCCGTTCCGCACTTCAAAATGCTGCATCTGTTGCTGCAATGCTGCTTACAACAGAAGCAGTTGTTGCCGACAAACCTGAACCGCCGGCACCTGCAGGCGGCGGCGCCCCTGACATGGGCATGGGCGGCATGATGTAATAAGCGCCTGAAAATGCTGGGATAACGGCTTTTACAGACGTTCAAAACTGTACCATTCCATGTTTCGGTTCATGTTTTAGATCGTTACATTTTTAATGAGGCTCCCGGGAAGTGACCGGGAGCCTCTTTTTTCTGTTTCTCATACACGCTTTGTGTATGCTTACAAATGAACAGGGGTGTTGAAATGGCAAAAGCCGAAAAGAAGGGAAGCGGCATGAGTCCTGTACGGGGTGATTGCGAAATGAAGGGAAGCGTATAAACCGTAAGTAAGATGGTTGCAAAATAGAGGGAAGTGTTTGAGAAAAGTGATTGCGGAATGAAGGCTATGCCCATAAGCCGCTAATGATGGCGGGTGAGGCAAGCGGCAAACGTAAGCGTGGTGGGCGCGAAATGAAGGGCCTGAACAGGTGACAGAAAGAAGGCAAGCCGGTTTTTTTAGGGATGCCGGCCCGGTTATTCCGCGTGTTCACGGAATACCCAGAGCCTTGTGCCAAGAAAATTGACAGCCATCCCTGCCAGTGTGGCAATGATCTTCGCGTATAAAAGCGGCCAGCCCCACTGCTCGTGAAAGAGGAAAAGCAGAAGGGAAGTCAGCGCATAGACAATTAAATTGACGGCGATAAACCGTGAAGCTTCAGCCCATGTTGCTTTTTTTCTTACTTGAAACGTCCAAAACCGGTTCAGCAAATAGCTGTTTGCCATGCCGGCCGTATAAGAACATGCCTGTGCAACCAGATAAGGCACATGGACGGAGGTGAGCAGAAAAAATACGAGAAAATCAACAAGCGTATTTCCGGCGCCGACAATGCAAAACTTAAGAAAAGCGGCATATTGTTTGAGCATGGGTCCAGCAAACCTTTCGTAAGTTGTGTTTTCAAGTTTTCATTGTATCACTGTTTTGGCTTAAGACGAAAGAAGATTTCTCGTTTTTATATAAATTCGTTTCAATGGTATAGCGCGGGCGCCTTTTGACTTCTTTAAAAATTTTGCCGATGTATTCCCCGATCAGCCCCACCGCCATCAACTCTAGGCCGCCAAGGAGCCAAATAGAGATGATCAGGGAAGCCCAACCGGAGACGGTATGGCCGGCAAGCTCCTCTATAAGGGCATAAAGGCCGACAAACGCACTTAAAATAAACGTGACAAACCCGAGGGCCGTCACAAAGCGGACCGGGGTTATGCTGAAAGACGTAATGCCATCCAGGGCAAAAGCGAGCATTTTCTTTAACGGATATTTTGATTCCCCGGCCATCCGCTCTTTTCGGTCATAATACACTTTCGTAGAAGGAAACCCGAGCAAAGGGATAATCCCGCGCAAAAACAGATTTGCTTCTTTATATTTTAAAAGTTCCTCCAATGTTCTCTTGCTCATCAGCCGGAAATCAGCATGGTTCGGCACGAGCTGAATCCCCATTTTTCCCATCAGCCAGTAGAACCCTTGCGCACTTGTCCGTTTAAACCAAGTGTCCGTTTCCCGGCTGTCGCGGACGCCGTATACAATATCGTAGCCTTGCCAATATTTTTCCATAAAATCCCGAATCGCCCGGATATCGTCCTGCAAATCGGCATCAATGGAGATGACGCAGTCGGAATGCTCACTGGCGACCGTAAGCCCTGCAAGCAGCGCATTCTGGTGCCCGGCATTGCGCGACAGTTTAATGCCTTTTACAAACGGATGGCGGGCCGAAGCGGATTCAATGATCTGCCAGGTTTTGTCGCGGCTCCCGTCATCGACAAACAAGAGCGTGCTGTCTTTTGCAATCAGTTTGGACTGGATCAGAGATTCGAGCACCTCTGACAGCTGCTTCATCGTTTCATGCAATACGGCTTCTTCATTATAACAAGGAACAACAATCGTTAATTTCGGATATTGACTCATTCTACAGCATCTCCTTTACCAGCATGATGCTTACTTTACTTCGTATAAATAAATGGTCCACGCCGAGTCGGCATTGCGGAAAGTTTTTAAAAACCGCAAATGCTCTTCTTCTGCGTTTTGGATCGGGACAGCCGAGAAAATATACCGCCCGCCAAGCTTTTCAAACGCTTTTGTATCGATGGCAAGATGATGGATTTTGACGCCGCTGTTTTTCCGGAATTCATAATGCTTGCCCAGTTCGCTGACAAAAATATAACAGCGGTTCCCCCACTGGTCAAAATACGTTTTTAATTGCGGGCTTTTCTCCAGTTCCCCGGCAATGATTTTTCGGAATTTCCTTTTATAAGACAACGGATAATAATTATTGTAAGAATCTAAGGTGTAGAAACCGTTGTACTGGGCAATGGCCGGATGGATCCCGATGCTGGCGACGCGGTAAGCGCTTTTCGGTTTGCCGATATAGCGGCCGATTTCGTGAAACTGGCCCGTCGCGTAAAACTGGTTGAACGAAGGTTTCCCGGCAACACGATAATAAATTTCAGGATTAAACGCAAACAGGACAACCACCTGGGCGATGAGGCAAAATTTTACGAATGCCTTCCACTTTCTGCCGCGTTTCCAAAGAAACCATGCCCCCACTGCAAACATCGTATAAATGATAAGCGGCCGCAAAAAATGAAACCGTGCAAAGTTAAACGTATTCAGCAGGCTGATCTTTTCTTTTAACGGTTCCCATGCCTTGTTGAACCAGAAAGCATACCAGAGCGATAAAACGGCATTCAGCATAAAAAGCTGCACATACCGTTTTTCCTTTTTCCATGCTTTTGTTTTATAAATCAGCCACATGGCGATAAAAGAGAACGGCAGAATGACAAACGTGTGCACGGTCATATCATGTGTATGCCCGAACACATAATTTTTTAGCGCAAGCCGGAGCGTGTGCCAAAAGCCGAGTTTCGAGCTAACAAAATCATTCCGGCTTGTCGGCTCATGGGAAAAGACAAGGGAATACACAAGCCGGTATTCAATCCCTAAATACAGCACCAGCATCCAGCCGATTGCAAAAAAGAACGGCCAGTTGCGCTCCCGTTTCACAAGCACATCCCGTATCCACAAAAGTCCCATCGCCGCCAGAAAAAAGAAGAACCCGAGCACAAAGCTGGAGTAAAAAGGCAAAAGGGTCAGCGCCAGCCACTCTTTCCATGTGGCCTGCCGGTTCCTGATGTTTAAAAAAGCCCAAAGCGCAAGCGGCATCCCCAATGTGCTTAACATGCCGGACGGCCAAAACGGGGTGATCGCAAAAGCAAGAGAAACCCATACCCTGATGAAGTAACCGTCCTGCCCTTGCACGAAATGCCGTTTCAGTAACAGGTACATTCCTAAAAAAGCAAAGACTCTTGTAATCGTCTGGCTAAATGTATAAGCGATGACCGGAGGGAACAGGGCGTAAAGCCACTGGATTCCGCTGAATTCCGTCCCGAACGCATTTCGCGGCAACCCGTTCATGATTTGCGGAATCGTTGCATTCAGAGGGCCAAACAGTTCTCCGCTGCGGTCGAGCACCCGGTACCAGGCGATATTCGAATCCAGGTTGTCGTGGACCCGGATATGCATATTGCCGCCAAGAATAAACATTGGCGAAAGGTAGACGGCCAGCATCCATACGGCCAGCCATAAAGCATTTTTTTCATGATTACTGATTTTCATTCCGGTCTGACACCATCCCGTTTCTATTTTTGGATGTATGGTCCCTTCTCTCCATAAGCACGTTTGAATAGACGCGGGCAACCAGGGAAAAGTTCACACAAAAAAATACAGGCAAAAATGATGCGGGGTTTAAATCACCGGCCCGTTATTAATGATATAATAAAACCAGCATAAATTGGCTTTGAAATGCCAGGATGAAGGGAAGAAGCTGCCATGATCATAAAAGATGTGCAAGTGCATTACCGGAACATTCCGCTGCTCGTTCCGTTTAAAACAGCATTGCGGCAAGCCAATGAAATTGACAGCATTGAAGTGGAAATCACACTGGACAATGGCATAAAAGGTACAGGGGCAGCTGCGCCAACTGTTGTCATTACAGGCGATTCAACCGAAAGCATCATGTCTGTTGCGGCAGGGCCTATCAAGGAGGCGCTCTCCGGGCATGATTTGCGTGATTTCCAGGAAGCCCTGAAAAAAGTGCAGCGGTGCTGTACGGGCAACACAAGTGCAAAAGCTGCTGCCGACATTGCCCTTTACGATGCATACAGCAAATGGTTAAACATTCCACTGTATGCCTATCTTGGCGGGCAGAAAAATCTCCGGACTTCCATGACAATCGGAGTGGATACGCCCGAAAAAATGGCATGGGATGCGGAAAAAAGCGTGGAGGCCGGGTTTCATCTGTTGAAAATCAAGGTCGGCACATATCCGGAAATCGATCTCGAACGGATTGAAGCGGTCCGGCGCGCTGTTTCGCCTGATGTCAAACTGCGCCTTGATGCCAATCAGGCGTGGGAACCGAAGCAAGCGGTGCAAATTTTACAAGAGCTGGAAAAAAAGGATTTCGGGATTGAGTTTGTCGAACAGCCGGTACGTGCCGATGATTGGGAAGGGTTAAAGTTTGTAACGGAAAGAACAAAGCTGCCGGTCATGGCAGATGAAAGCCTGTTTTCGGCAAAAGACGCGCTGAAATTGATCGCGGGCCGATTTGCCGATCTTATCAATATTAAGCTGATGAAATGCGGCGGAATTTCTGAAGCGTGGAAAATTGCCGACATTGCAGAAGCAAACGGTGTGAAATGCATGGTTGGCAGCATGATGGAGCCATCACTTTCCGTGGCGGCAGCTGCCCACTTTGCGGCCGCCCATCCGAATGTTGTCTATATGGATCTGGACGCGCCACTCTGGTTGTCTGAAGAACCGGATCATTTAACCTATGACGGCGAGGACGTCCTGCTCTCTGATCAGCCTGGTATCGGCATCGTCCAGCCTGTGTAGGTTATCCATAAACTTCCGGCATGAAACATTTTGCCGGAAGCCATCTTTCGTGTACAATAAGGATAATTTAAAATGAACGGAGGATCCATATGGGTGCCCGAAAAGCGTTAATCAATATTGATTATACCAATGACTTCGTAGCTGACGACGGCCGGTTGACATGCGGCAAACCGGGGCAGCAGATTGAAGAAAACATTGTGGCGCTTACGAAGTCATTCCTTGAAAACGGCGATTACGTGGTCTTCGCAATCGACTGCCATGAACAAGATGATCCTTATCATCCGGAAACGAAATTGTTCCCTCCCCATAATCTCAAAGGCACACCCGGGCGCGACCTGTACGGGAAACTGCAGCCGCTTTTTACAGCGTGGAAAGGGAAGAAAAACGTTCATGTGATCGATAAAACCCGCTACAGCGCTTTTTGCGGGACGGATCTGGAGCTGCGGCTGCGGGAACGGGGCATAGAAGAAATCCATTTATGCGGGGTATGCACAGACATTTGCGTGCTGCATACGGCAGTGGATGCTTACAATAAAGGATTCAAGCTGGTGGTCCACGAAAACGCGGTGGCAAGTTTTAATCCGGACGGGCACAAATGGGCATTAAGCCATTTTAAAGGTTCGCTCGGAGCGGAAGTGCGGTAAACCCATTAGGTAGGAGTGATTCGAGAGCATGCGTTTTAAAGATGACAGTTTAGCGCTTCACACAGACTTATACCAAATCAACATGGCGCAGGCCTATTGGAAAGACGGTATCCACAACCGGAAAGCGGTGTTCGAAGCATTTTTCAGAAAAATACCGTTCGGAAATGGCTACGCCATCTTTGCGGGGCTTGAGCGAATTGTGGATTATTTGAACCACTTTCACTTCACTGAAGAAGATATTGCCTATTTGCGCAGCACCGGCCATTACAGCGAGGATTTTTTGCAGTACTTGTCAGAAATGCGCTTCACCGGAACGTTGCGCTCCGTCCGCGAAGGGGAACTCGTTTTTGGCAACGAACCGCTGATCCAGGTGGAAACGTCTTTGGCTGAAGCACAAATCATCGAAACCGCCATTTTAAATATCATCAATTACCAGACGCTGATTGCGACAAAGGCTGCGAGAATCCGGTCAGTCGCCGGTGATGATGCTGCCTTGTTCGAATTTGGTTCAAGGCGCGCCCATGAACTGGATGCTTCCGTGTGGGGAACGCGAGCGGCTTACATCGGCGGATTTGACGGAACAAGTAATGTCCGGGCCGGGAAAGTGTTCGGCATGCCGACGAGTGGCACGCACGCCCATGCGATGGTACAGGCATACCGGGATGATTACACCGCTTTTAAAAAATACGCGGAAACGTATAAGAACTGCATTTTTCTTGTCGATACATATGATACACTGGGTTCGGGCGTGCCGAACGCCATCAAAGTGGCAAAAGAATTTGGCGATAAAATCAATTTTCTTGGTATCCGCCTGGACAGCGGCGACATGGCTTTTTTATCGAAAAAGGCACGGGAAATGCTCGACGAAGCCGGATTTACGGATGCGAAAATTTTTGCATCCAGTGATTTGGATGAATATACGATTTTCCATTTAAAAGCCCAGGGTGCGAAAATTGATGCATGGGGCGTTGGGACGAAACTGATTACGGCATTTGACCAGCCGGCGCTCGGTGCGGTATATAAAATGGTATCCATCGAAGACGGGAACGGGGAAATGCAGGATACGATTAAAATTTCAAGCAATGCCGAAAAAGTGACAACACCGGGGCTGAAAAAAGTATTCCGTATTTTAAACAAACGGACAAACAAGCTGGAGGGCGACTATATTGCCATGCAGGACGAAAATCCGGCAGCGGAAAAGCGGCTGAAGATGTTTCATCCTGTCCA
This sequence comes from Weizmannia sp. CD-2023, assembly GCF_036225245.1. Taxonomy (NCBI): domain Bacteria; kingdom Bacillati; phylum Bacillota; class Bacilli; order Caryophanales; family Bacillaceae; genus Heyndrickxia; species Weizmannia sp. CD-2023. The sequence continues at coordinate 15,659 of NZ_JARTJQ010000044.1, read as the reverse complement.
TACCTTTATCAGCAAATATGTCACAAACTTTGAAGCCATCAATATCCATGAAACCATCTATGAAAAGGGGCGGCTCGTATACGAACTTCCGCCGCTGGATGCGATCAAACAATATGCGAGAGATAATTTGGACCTGTTGTGGGACGAATATAAACGCATTCTCAATCCTGAAGAATACCCGGTCGATTTGAGCCAAAAATGCTGGGACAACAAAATGCGCAATATAGAAGAAGTGCGGCAAAAAGTGATTCGGCTTGAAGAAGATTAAATGATGATGGTGGTTTTTTCCATCTGTTTTGTGGCAAAAGAACAATATATAAAATGAACAAAATATCGCGGCTCTGTTGCCTGCTGTAAAAAGTAACCATTATGCAAATGGCGACCGGGCTTGATGTAAATCCTTACGTTCATTTTATATAGATGCGGATAAGGAGGATAAAAAAATGGACGCAATGCAAAAAAGAATTGTGGAAGAAATGAAAGTAAAACCGGTCATTGACCCGAAAGAAGAAATCCGTAAAAGTGTTGATTTTTTAAAAAGTTATTTAAAAAAATACCCGTTCCTGAAAGGATTCGTGCTTGGTTTATCGGGCGGCCAGGATTCCACTTTGACAGGGAAGCTTGCGCAGATCGCCATCAACGAAATGAAAGAAGAAACCGGCAACCAGGAATACAAGTTTATTGCAGTACGCCTTCCTTACGGCGAACAGAAAGATGCGGATGATGTGGAACTGGCCGCCCAGTTTATCCAGCCGGACAAGGACATCACCGTGAACATCAAGCCGGCCGTTGATGCCAGCGAAGCGTCCCTGGAAAAAGCGGGCATCGTCCTTTCCGACTATGCGAAAGGAAATGAAAAAGCGCGTGAAAGAATGAAAGTCCAGTATAGCATTGCTGCGATGGAAAATTGTGTCGTGCTCGGTACCGACCATTCAGCTGAAAATGTGACCGGATTTTATACAAAATATGGCGACGGCGGCTCGGACCTTGTTCCGATTTTCAGGTTAAACAAGCGTCAAGGCAAAATGCTTTTGAAAGAACTCGGCTGTCCGGAACGGCTCTATTTAAAAACGCCGACAGCTGATCTTGAAGACGATCGTCCGCAGCTTGCCGATGAAGTGGCATTAGGGGTAACCTATGATGACATTGATGATTACCTGGAAGGCAAAGAAATTTCCCCGAAAGCAAAAGCCACCATCGAGTCCTGGTATTTAAAAGGACAGCACAAACGCCATATGCCGATTACGATTTTTGATGATTTTTGGAAATAATGATAAAGCCGGGCTCCCAGCGCGGAGGAACCCGGCAAAATTTTGGCCGCAAGTTCACAAGGGCGGTTGGCTCTATGGTAGAACGAGCAAAAGTTAGGCCCTAGGTTCGCGTAGAAGGTTTCTACATTAAGGAAGCACGCAAAACTCCGATGAAAAGTTCACGTAGAGGGTTTCTACGTGAAGGAACGGGGCAAAAATCCGGTGAAAAGTGCACGTAGAACGATTCTACGTTAAGGAACGAGGCAAAATTCCGATGAAAAGTGCACCTAGAGCGCCTCTATGTTAAGGAAGCGTGCAAAATGCCGATGCAAAGTTCACGTAGAGTGCTTCTACGTTAAGGAACGAGGCAAAAATCCGGTGATAAATTCACATAGAGCGCCTCTATGTTAAGGAAGCGCGCAAAATTCCGATGCAAAGTTCACGTAGAGTGCTTCTACGTTAAGGAACGGGGCAAAAATCCGGTGAAAAGTGCACGTAGAGTGCTTCTACGTTAAGGAATGAGGCAAAACTCCGATGAAAAGTGCACATAGAGCGCCTCTACGTTAAGGAAGCGCGCAAAATTCCGATGAAAAGTTCACATAGAACGCTTCTACGTTAAGGAACGAACCAAAATTCCGATGAAAAGTGAACGTACTACAGCTGTAAGTAAAGAATCCCGGCAAACATCAGCCGGAAAGTGAATATGGTGTGGCTTTTAAGGCACAAACCCGGCGGAAATCTGCCAAAATATAAATGCTGTATACTGAGGATAACCGACGCAGGCAGTTTCACATTTTTAAAAAAGCCGAGCCGGAATCCTGCTTTAAAGATCAGATTTCGTTTCTAGATAAAAGTACATGGGGGAAAATCAATGGCAAAAACATTCGATGTGAAAGATATAGAAAAAATTGTGGTTTTGGATTTTGGCAGCCAGTATAACCAGCTGATTACACGCCGGATCCGCGAATTTGGCGTATTCAGCGAACTCCATCCGCACACTTTGACAGCGGCAGAGATCAAGGCCATGAACCCGAAAGGCATTATTTTCTCGGGCGGCCCGAACAGCGTCTATGACCAAAACGCATTCCATGTCGATGAAGACATTTTTAATCTTGGCGTGCCGATTCTGGGAATATGCTACGGCATGCAGCTTATGGCAAAAAAATATGGCGGCAAAGTTGAACCCGCCAGTCAGCGTGAATACGGAAAAGCAACGATTCATGTCGAAAACGGGGGCCGGTTATTTGACGGGCTTCCGGAAGATCAGGTGGTCTGGATGAGCCACGGGGATCTTGTGACGGAAGTACCGGCCGGATTTACGGTAGATGCAAGCAGTGACCACTGCCCGATTTCTGCAATGAGCAACACGGACAAACATTTGTATGCCGTCCAGTTCCATCCGGAAGTACGCCATTCTGTTTACGGCAATGAACTTTTGCGCAATTTTGCTTTTAAAATTTGCGGCTGCAGCGGAACTTGGTCAATGGAAAACTACATCGAAATGGAAATTGAAAAAATCCGGCAAACGGTAGGGAACAAGAAAGTGCTGTGCGCCTTAAGCGGCGGGGTTGACTCTTCCGTTGTCGCGGTATTGATCCATAAAGCGATCGGCGACCAGCTCACGTGTATTTTTGTGGACCACGGTCTTTTGCGTAAAGGCGAAGCAGAGAGTGTGATGAAAACTTTCTCAGAAGGCTTTAATATGAACGTCATTAAAGTCGACGCGAAAGAACGGTTCCTGAAAAAATTGAAAGGTGTTTCCGACCCGGAACAAAAGCGGAAAATCATCGGAAATGAATTTATTTATGTCTTTGATGATGAAGCGGCAAAACTCGAAGGGATTGATTTTCTTGCCCAGGGAACGTTGTATACCGATGTCATCGAAAGCGGGACAACGACTGCCCAGACAATCAAGTCGCACCACAATGTCGGCGGTCTGCCGGAAGACATGCAGTTTACGTTAATTGAACCGCTGAATACATTATTTAAAGACGAAGTGCGCGCAGTCGGCACTGAACTCGGCATTCCGGACGAAATTGTCTGGCGCCAGCCGTTCCCGGGCCCGGGTCTCGGCATCCGCGTGCTGGGCGAGATTACGGAAGAAAAACTCGAGATGGTGCGCGAATCTGATTTTATTTTGCGCGAAGAAATCAAAAAAGCCGGCCTCGACCGCGATATCTGGCAGTATTTTACGGTATTGCCGAACATCCGCAGCGTTGGTGTCATGGGCGATGCGCGCACGTATGATTACACCATCGGCATCCGTGCTGTCACATCCATCGACGGCATGACTTCTGACTGGGCGCGCATTCCGTGGGAAGTGCTCGAAAAAATTTCCACCCGCATCGTCAACGAAGTCCCGCACGTCAACCGCGTCGTGTATGATATTACAAGCAAACCGCCCGCTACGATTGAGTGGGAGTAGGAACAGGAAAACGGCGATCCTAGGAATATTAAGGGATCGCTGTTTTTTTCTATGTCAGCTCAATTAAATAGCGAAAGCATTCTTTTAACTTGATTTCACCACCAGTTATTTCACTATACTTTTTCAGTTGGGGTTTTCAATATATTTCTCAAAAATTAATTCAAAATGGTCTGCTGCCCCAAACCCGGAAATAGGAGGGGCAAATATTTGAACCAACCCCCAACCTTCCGATGCATTTTCCTTTATAATTTGTCTGTAGTCGACTTCCGGTTGTCCTTTCCACCGATTGATTTTTATCTTAACAAATTTATAACGGTACATTATTCTTCCTGAAATTTGTAAAAAATGATTTATTTTGTTTTTCGAAGCAAATATACTTGTACTCCAGCATAAATGGCACAACCAATCATAAGAATTGGAAATTCTATTCCAGTGCTTTTGGTTTTAAACCAATCCACAAGGGACCATATGAGTAAAACCAAAGTATAGTAGCTAAATGCTAGTCTTGCTGCTTTTCCGGAATGATCCTTTTCCATTTCATCCATTTTTCTCATTTTCATCTTTCCTTTTAATAGTTTTATTTATCCAATCAAAAATAAACAATTCATCTATCCTTACTTCTAAAATTTGTGAGATGAGTACCGCTAAACGAAGAGAAGGGTCATATTTGCTATTCTCAATAGCATTTATGGTTTGTCGTGTGACATTACATTTTTTTGCCAACTCTTCCTGTGACATCTGCTTCTTTTTCCTGTATTTTTTAATGTTATTTTGCATATAATCACCAATTAGTGTAAAAAATTTTTTACATCTGTGCTGGCATTATTGTATCCCCTTACAAACAAAATGTCAAATATTTTTTACACAATAATTTCTAAAGCATCTTAATTTACATTTTATTAAATATTATTTATTTTTCGGATATGAAAATATAATATAGAGATTGCTAGGGGGATTGGTGGCCATACAGTAATAAAAATGAAGGGAGGGATACAGATGCAATTATTGTTGAAAGGTCAACTTCTTAAATCATAAAGTTCAAAGGCAGTTATGGTTTTAGTTGCCGCTACAGCTGTTACTTTAGCCATTCTAATTTTTAAAAGATGGATGTAATTGAAATTCTGCATCGTGCAGAGATGATTGCACCGAGATGGGTTGTAAACGTAATTAATGCTACTGGTTCTGTATTAGCCATTGTTACTCTGCTGAGAGGATGGTCTGCCCATTGCAGTTCTTGAACAATTAATAGATTTGAGGTGAAAAAATGCTTGATATTCAAAAATGGAAGGGAAATCCCTGGTTAGTGTTGACGATTCTTTCGTTTGGTTTTTTTATGACTCAATTGGATTTACAAATTGTTAACATTGCGATTCCGAATTTAATGGAAACATTACATGCATCCATTAATGAGGCGCTATGGGTTCTAAATATATACATATTGGTGCTTGCCGTTTTTTTAATTACGGCCGGCCGTTTTGGCGATCTATTTGGTATACGACAATTGTTTTCAATTGGAATTGTCCTTTTTACCATCTCTAGTTTGTTATGCGGACTTTCCACAAGCCCTTTGGAACTCATTGTATTTAGGGCTATAGAAGGACTTGGTGCAGCTCTGCTTTTACCGCAGACAATGACATTTATTATACGATTATTTCCTTCCGAGCGTCGTGGAACGGCCCTTGGAATATGGGGAATGGTAGGTGGAGTTGCTGCTGTTGCAGGTCCGAGTTTAGGCGGATTCATAGTCAGTGTGTTAGGCTGGCGCTGGATTTTTTATATAAATGTTCCAATCGGAGTATTGATTTTTATATTCACTTATCTATTTGTCCCGGAAATCCGAAATTCAGCAAAACAACAGCTTGACTTGATGGGGGGTTCTCTTGGTTTCTTTATCGTGTTTATTTTTAACCTATGGATTAATTGAAGGCCAACACTTTAAATGGTCCATGTACATTGTCGGCATTCTTATTATTTCCGTAGTTATCTTTATCATATTCTATGTTCAACAAAAATTGCGTCAGAAGCGGGATCCGTTAATTCCATTTGCTTTGTTTGAAGATCGTAATTACACGTTAATGAATGTGGTAGGAGTCTTTTTTTCTATTGGCGTCCTTGGGTTAATGCTGCTTCTCTCGATATATTTTCAGTCCATTTTGGGATATGATGCATTTAGGGCGGGACTTACGTTAGTTCCTGCATCACTTATTTCCATGTGTGTATCTCCATTTGCCGGAAAATTTTCAAATAAAATAGGTGGGAAATACCTTGTGCTTGCAGGATTAGCGCTGACCCTGATCGGGATGATATGGGTTATTTTTATCATGAATGGCCATAACTATTGGGTGCAATTTATGTTGTCGATGGTGATTACTGGGTTTGGAAACGGGTTATTAATTTCACCGACGGCAGCAGTTGCCGTGAAAGAAGTGAAGGATGAAGTTGCAGGTGCAGCATCCGGGGTGATGAATACTGTCCGCCAATTGGGAACAGTTGGAGGCAGTGCGGCTGTTGGGGCTTTATTACAAAATAGAATTTCTGCCATGAATCATGGTTCGGAATTTGAATCGGTCTTTGATATTTCAACAAAATTTGGCGGCCATTTAAGTGGTTATTTAACAGCATTGCGTGAAAGTTTATTATTGCCGATGGCTGCTATTGCTTTGGCTTGTATAGCATGCGCTTTTGTACGAAAAAATGCAAAGCGACTTTCAACTAACGAAGTAAAATAAATTTTTTGAAATTTTATTATGCTATGTATAGGTGAACCTCCTAGTGTGGGATATTAGTCTTTTAATCCAATGATGGTGCGGTTCACCTGTTTTTATTTCATTGGGGGGCCAAAGTTGGGACGTCCATACAAAACGGAAGAAAAACCTTGAAACGTGTTGCAAGACAGGATGCCTAAGAACGTAGCGCTGTGAAGGAAAATTTTTGTGCAAAGGTACAAGAATGGGTTGAGCATTATTCGAACACGCCTTCAGGAGACCAGTGGAACAGTAATAGTCCTTCAGTTTCTCATACTGAATCTGGAGGGAAACCTCAGGGCTATTTTTGAAATCTTCACACTCGCTATTTTATATTTTAAAAACTGGGCTTGTATCTGGATTCGTTCAGCAAGCTCCAATTATTTATTTTTTGATCCGGTCTTTAAAAAAACAACATAGATTAATAACAATAGGAAGAACAAAGCTTGAATGATTTTTGTTACAAGATGTATTTCAGGATTAAAATTTAAATCAAAAAGGATATTGGCAATAACATATAGTCCTGTTATGATTATCAATGATTTTAAGAACCACTCCATAGAATACCCACTCCTATATCTTTATTCTCTCAAAGTAATAAGGTGACCAATGCTCTTGCAGCTGGTCCGGCTAACCAACGAGGTACACCAAATTTGATTTGTTAGTGCATACGTTATTGTACCCTTAAAGTCTACCACAATATTAAGGGCCTTCATTACAAATTCGTAACTTAAATATTTTTTCAGGGTACTTTTCGAGCCTTTTGAAATAGGCAGTTTATTAACATAATTCCTTACAGTTCTATCCCATGAGATTCTACCAATTTTTTTGAGTTTTTTTATCATGGACTTTGCCGCTACTTTAGCTGCTTTCGATTTCACGCCAAATGTTGTAACAACATGGTTTTCAGTGTCTTCTCCAGATAAACTTGATTGAATCCCATTTACAATGTCTGTCTCAGCAATTCCATGAGCTTGCAATTCATTTTGTAACTTTAATAAGTTTTGAGTTTCAGTATTTGTTAAATGAACATTTTCTTGCTGATTAGATACTTCTGCTGCTTTTATATGAGTTGTAAAAGGAACAGACACACTAAACAAAATAGAACTCGCAACTGTGACATGAATAATTTGCTTTTTCATTATATCCCCTACCTATTTAGTTTTATTGCTTCATAACACAGTTTATTATATCTCAGGTTTACGGGTATTTCATTAAGTATTGCATTTAATGTTGCAATTTAGGCACCTAAAAAGTTTTATGAATACACAAAAATCTGCTTGACGTTTACAAGGAAGCATTTATAATGATAAATGGATGTATAAATGATAATGATTTTCATTATCATTAGAAGCAAAAAGGAGGTGTTTTTTTGAAAGGGACGAGCAACGGTGTAATCGGGAAAATTTATTATCCTGTTATCTTTCTCCTTATCTGTATGATTGCGTTTTCCGCCATTTATTCGGTTTCAATTGGAACGGTCCACATACCAATTGAAAAATCAATGAATGTTTTGCTGCACGTCCTGACAAATGGCAAAATGGGGCACATTAAAGGGATGGAAAACTCCTCCTATTTTAATATCATTTATCAAATCAGAATGCCCAGAGTTATTTTTGCTTTATTGATTGGGATGGGCCTTTCTTTGTGCGGGATTGTGATGCAAGCAGTTGTGCAAAACCCGCTCGCTGATCCATATATTATCGGGATTTCTTCAGGAGGAACGCTTGGTGCGACCATTGTCATTTTGATCGGGTTTGGAAGCAATGCCTTGTTTGGCACATTTAGCATTGCATTTGGCGCTTTTATGGGTGCGATGGCAACATCCGTAGCAGTATTGCTTTTGTCAAGTGTTGGCGGAAAAGCAACATCTGTAAAACTGGTATTGTCAGGCGTCGTTGTCGGAGCATTGTGCAGTTCTTTTTCCAGCCTTGTGATTTACTTTGCCAACAATGCAGAAGGGATTAAAGACGTTACGTTCTGGACAATGGGAAGCCTTGCATCGGCGAGCTGGGAAAAGGTGCCGGTTTTGTCTGTTGTGGTCCTGATCGGCTCTTTGATTTTTCTTTTTCAGCACCGTGTGTTAAATACGATGCTACTCGGTGATGAGTCTGCCGTCACATTGGGCATTCATTTAAGTTTATTCCGCAAGCTCTACATGGTGGTCACAGCATTGATAACGGGTACGATGGTTGCTTATGCCGGCACAATCGGATTTGTTGGTCTGATCATTCCGCATATTTGCCGGGGTATTTTCGGCGCAGATCACAAACAGCTGCTTCCGGCAACAATCCTTTCAGGGGGGCTCTTTTTAATATGGGCGGACATTTTGTCCCGAATTCTAATCCAAAATGTAGAATTGCCCATCGGCATCATTACATCAGTGATCGGCTCCCCACTCTTTATCTATATGATTGTGAAAAAAGGCTATCAATTTGGAGGTTGAGGGAAGTGGATTTAACGGCGGAAAAGCTGCAAGTAAAAAGAGGCAGGAAAGAGATCATCAAAAACATGTCCGTGTTTGTCAAAGATAAACAGTTTGTCGGTTTAGTAGGCCCGAATGGATGCGGGAAGTCAACTTTGCTCAAAAGTATCTATAAAAGTCTTGTGCCGCAAAATGGGAGCGTTTTTTTAGATGACCTTAATGTACTGAAAAGCTCGGCAAAAAAAGTTTCAAGGCATTTAGGCGTAGTAGGGCAGTTCAATGAAATGAATTTTGATTTAACAGTCGAGCAAATGGTGCTGTTGGGGCGGACACCGCACAAGAAGTTACTGGAATCGGACCAGCCGGACGATTACAAAATTGTTGAAGAGGCATTAAGGAAAACGCAATTGCTTGAATATAAAACACGCAGCTATTTGTCATTATCAGGCGGGGAAAAGCAACGGGTGATTCTTGCCCGTGCCATAGCCCAACAGCCGGACTTAATGATTCTCGATGAACCGACCAACCATTTGGATATTCGCCATCAAATCGAAATTCTTTCCTGTGTCAAGCAGTTTGGCATTAGTGTGCTGGCGGCTCTCCATGATTTGGATCTGGCTGTCGCCTATTGCGATTATTTATATGCCGTGAAAGGCGGAGAAGTATATGCACATGGAAAACCGGAAGAAGTGCTGACCTCGGAATTAATTGAGGAATTGTATGAAATCAAATGTCAAACTTATGTGAATCCTGTGACCAACCGGCTTGGATTTGCATACGAACTTTAAGGAGGATGGACAGACATGAAAAAAGGAATCTTTGCCGGTTGCCTCATCGCACTGCTTGTCCTTGCGGGTTGCGGGAACAGGGAAACGACCGGGTCGGAAAAAAATATGAAAAGCAAGTCGAATTATCCGCTGACGATTCATAATTATACAAAAGCAGAGGGCGGCACTACATATAAGAAAAAGGATCAGGTATTCAAGGAAGCCCCGAAACGGGTGATGGTTACGACAAGAACGGCGGCGGAACTGCTCCTTCATCTTGGCCTGAAAGATAAGATTGTCGGGGTAGGCGGGAATTTTGGCGCCCCGGACAAATCGGTTGAAAAAGACTATGCTTCATTAAAGATACTCAGTAATTCGTATGTCGGAAAAGAAGCGGCGCTTGGGACAAACCCGGACTTAATTGTCAGTCGCGGCGGCTTATTCGATAATGCCGACTGGGGTGTCGGAACGGTTGATTCTCTGAATGATATGGGGATTCATACCTATATTCTTGAATCATCCATTCCGGGCGGGACCTATGACTCAATATATAAAGATATTGACAATCTCGGAAAAATTTTTAATGTCCAGGAAAAAGCAAAACTATTTTCCAACAAATTAAAGGCGCGCCAGAAGAAGATTACATCGGAACTGTCAGGCATTCAAGAAACGAAGACATTCGCCTATTTACACATGTCCGATCCGAAAGAAATCAACATCTACTCTGCTTATAATGAAACTTTTTTCAATAATGCTTTTGGTATGTTAAAACTCAAAAACATATTTCAAAATGTGCGGGGGACTGTTAGTGTAGAGCAATTAGTAAAAGCCAATCCCGATGTATTGATTGTACTGAATTGGGAAAACAATGCCGATAAGGTCAAAAAGGCTCTTTATGAAAATCCCAAATTATCGAGTATGAAAGCAATCAAAAATAAGCAAGTTTACGCGATGGATTATAATGAGCTTTTCGGCTACAGCTACAACACACTCGATGGAATAGAACAACTGGCAAAGGAAATGTACCCTGATCAATTTAAATAGGTTTTTCTCCGTAACCCAAAGTTGGGAAACAAGGGAAGAACATTAGCCCATATGATTACGATGCATGCATTTTGTAATTTCCAGCATCCTATAGGTAAAACCAAAAATGATGGTGGAAAGGAAACGATACAGGATGGGTGCAATCAAGCATAATGGATATACCTTCGAACCGGAGTTCAGTGTGGTCAGCCAAACCGGTGCCATTCATGTTTATCATGGAGAAAAATTTATTGAAGAAATCCGATTCGAATTTAATGGTGACTATCCCCAGCATGATTTAATAGAAGAATTGGTAAATCATTATCTGCATGAAAAACATCTCTAGTTCGTCAAAACGAAACCCAATTTACCTGAATCCATACAGGCAAATTGGGTTTTTCCTTACTGCACTCTGCCAGGCATTACCCTATTCTTCCAGGATCAGATGAACGTTCAATTCCTCCATTTTTGTGATGATTTCTCTTTGTGTCAATTGTCCGGGGTTAAATTCAATTTTGATCTCTCCGTCATTTGTATCAGACAATACACGCTCAATCCCGTCCATCTTTTTCAATTCATGTTCGATCAACTGAATTTGGGATGGATCGGTTGCATTTTTGGCGTAAATGGTCATATTTTCCATAATATTCCTCCTTCAATAAGGTGCCATTATAATTGATTATACCCTTTAAAAGAATTTTTTAGCTGCCCATTAAGAAATATAACCGTGCTATATCCCCCACACGGCTATGTTTGTCCAGCTCCCGCATACCGGCGGATCGAGGCCATCCATTCTGCCGTTCCGAGCATAGAGCATTAACGTTATTTTTTCGCCTGAATACATTATGGAAAATGGATAAAGAGGTGTTATCATGGATTCAAAATCTTCTTATTATGGATCAGAAACCAAGTGTGAAGAAGTCTCGAACACATTTCCGCCCCAGCACCAGATGAGGCAGCCGGGATTTGAATATTTGATGATTCCCCGGCCTGTTTATGACAACCCCCATTATATTGGAACCGGGAAACTGAACAACAAGGTTGCGATCATTAGTGGGGGTGACAGCGGAATTGGCAGGGCTGTAGCAGTGGCTTTTGCAAAAGAAGGAGCAGATATCGTCATTGCTTATTTTGATGAACATGAAGACGCCATGGAAACGAAGCAGGCCATTGAGCATTTGGGACAGCGTTGCCTTTTGATTCCAGGAGATTTACGCAACAAAAATCACTGTCAGTATGTCATTGCCTGCACCCTTGAAACATTCGGAAAAATAGATGTTCTTGTCAATAACTTAGCGGTTCAATTTGTTCAAAACAGGTTTTTGGATATTAGCGACGAACAGTGGCATACGACGTTTGATACAAATTTGCATCCGTTTTTTTACATGACAAAGGCCGCACTTCCTTATATGGCTGAAGGAAGCAGCATTATCAACACTGCATCGATTAACGCCTATATCGGCCGGAAAGATTTGATTGATTATACAGCTACGAAAGGGGCAATCGTCAGCTTTACGCGTGCGCTTGCCAATAACATCGTTGACCAGGGGATCAGGGTGAATGCTGTTGCCCCGGGCCCAATCTGGACACCGCTTATTCCTGCATCCTTTTCACCAGATATGGTAAAAACGTTTGGAAATAACGTACCAATGAAACGCGCAGGCCAGCCTTATGAACTGGCTCCTGTCTATGTGTTGCTTGCTTCAAGCGACGGCTCTTATATCACAGGCCAGACCATTCATGTGAATGGCGGCGGTTTTGTCGCTTCATAACCGGGGGTTGTTTTTGTCCGCATCCTAAAAAACCTGCTGCCAATGGGTTAACCTCCGTTTTGCTACGCTGTAGCTTTTTTACATGCAGAACCAGTGCCCAAACCCTATTCGGTAAGTCCGGATGGGGAAAAAGACGTAAGCGCGATGAGGCAATTCGTTACAGGATGGTAATCTGTTTTGGGCGGCGGGCTTTTTATATTGCTGTAACGGCGGTTGCACAGATTAAGCAGTTGATACCAGCCGCCTCTTTGTTGATCAACAAAATAGGTCCAGCAATAGGTAAACAGATCACGATACAGTTGCAAGGCATTGCGGTCAGATGCGGCCAGCAGGGATGATGCACCGATCGCTTCAGCCATGACCCAGTAATATTTATCACAATCGATCATACGCCCGCCTGGAGCCATGCTGAAAAAATGCCTCCATTTTTCCGGTCCAAGCCTAAGTGAATAGCGGATTGGAATAAAGATTGTGCCACCGGTTTCCGCCAATTGCCGGGAGCAAGCCGATCTAATAACAGCAACAGCTTGCTCCATTCAATCGAATGGCCGAAAATAAAGCCATAAGGCCGAAGCTCACTTTTCGTAATGCCGTAATTGTACGTCCAATCGATTGTCCAATCTTCATGATAGTGCTCCCAAATCAGTCCTCCTGATTGGGGAAGTAGACGAAACATGACCGACTCGGCAATGCGTTCTGCTCTTTCAAGATATCGCTTGTTGCCGGTTGCTTCATATGCTGTCATCATCGCTTCGCACAGATGCATATTGGCATTCTGTCCGCGGTAAGGGGATACTTCTGACCAGTCGGCTGAGATTTCATCAACATACAGCCCCTCATTTTCCCTCCAAAAATGGCGTTCCAATACTTCAAATGTCTCCGCAATCATCGGAAAAGCAGATGATATGCCTGCTTTCGCTGCCATCGCTGCGGCTAACAAAACAAAGGCATGGCCATATGCTCTTTTCACTGAATGGGATACAGACTGGCCCTTTAATTCCCAATAATACCCGCCGTGTTTGTGGTCGCGCTGGTGACGTTGCAAGAACGAAATGCCGTGTTCCGCCAGTTCCCGGTACGCTTGGCCGGGCTCCAGCAACGCCGCCACACTGAAAATAAACACAAACCTTGCCTGGCCTACAAGTTGTCTCGTTTCATAATCGCATACTGTGCCGTCATCAAGAAAGCAGTTGATATATCCGCCGGACACTTTGTCTATACAGCGCGGTGCATAAAAGTTTATCGTATCCAGAATATGCTGTTTCAGAAAACGGGTGGATGTAAAATCCGGCAATTTTTGCTCCATCTTCGCATCACTCCTTATAAAAAGTACTTTATGATCCGCTTCCGGCAAATATGAGAGCAGCAAACGGCAATAAGCAGGGGCTTTGCTGCTGGTCCAATACCGGAACCCGCAAAATATGGAGGCGTACTTTGAGGGGGCTTTTTGTAAACGCCGTAAAAGCAAACCTGGGCTGGGAAAATTTGTGCTGCCCTTTTTTGATGTATAACACTTGAAAATGGGGCGGAATATTACTATAATTAATCCCATAAATTTAGTGAGGATTAAAGGGGGAGTTTTATGCTTTTAACAGGGTTAATTTGCGGGGCATTGCTCGGCTTTGTGATGCAAAGGGGCAGGTTTTGCCTGACGGGCGGCTTCCGTGATATGTATATTGCAAAAGACAATCGCATGTTTTACGCGCTGTTAATTGCGATCGCCGTTCAAAGCATCGGAGTTTACGCACTTATTCAGCTTGGCATGATCAAATATGCTGCAGGCACATTCCCGTGGGTTGCTGCTATCATTGGTTCATATATTTTCGGGATAGGGATTGTCATGGCCGGCGGCTGCGCAACCGGGACATGGTACCGTGCCGGCGAAGGGCTTTTGGGCAGCTGGATCGCGCTCTTTGGCTACATGGTCATGAGTGCCGTGATGAAATCCGGCGTGCTTTTACCGGTAACCACTTCCCTTCAGTCCGTACAGCTTCCGAAAAACGCGATTGCAGATACACTGGGGATTAACATTTGGATCATTATCGCAGTCTTTTCCCTGATTGTACTGACCATTTTAATCAGGGAAATGCGGAAGCCGAAAGTGGCGGTTCCGGCGATGAAGGCAAAACGCAAAGGGCTTGCGCATCTTTTGTTTGAAAAACGCTGGCACCCGTTTTTTACAGCAGTACTTATCGGACTTATTGCGATTTTAGCGTGGCCTTTAAGCGAAGCAACCGGAAGAATGGATGGCCTCAGGATTACAACGCCGACTGCCAATCTTCTGCAGTTCCTTGTAACGGGTAACCAAACGTTTGTAAACTGGGGTGTTTTTCTCGTGCTCGGCATTTTTCTCGGTTCTTTTATCGCCGCAAAAGCGAGCCGCGAATTTCGTTTTAGAATGCCGGACGCAAAAACGGGTATCCGCAGTTTCCTTGGCGGTATTTTGATGGGATTCGGCGCCAGTGTCGCAGGTGGCTGTTCGATCGGCAACGGCCTCGTGAAAACGGCAATGATGACATGGCAGGGCTGGTTTGCACTGCTGTTTATGATATTTGGCGCATGGACGGCTTCCTATTTCATGTTTGTCCGCCCGCAAACCAAGCGCCAAAAAACTGCGGCGAAAACGGCCGTCACCACTGCATAAGGAGGAATGGAAGATGGAAAAAGTATTGGAAGTCATGGGCCAGGTTTGCCCATTCCCGTTAATCGAAGCAAAGAAAGCCATTGAAGAAATTCAGCCGGGAGATGACCTTGTCATCCACTTTGACTGCACACAAGCAACGGAAAGCATCCCGCGCTGGGCAGCTGAAGCAGGCCACACTGTCACAAACTTTGAACAACTTGATGAAGCAGCATGGACGATCACAGTCCGGAAAAAATAAATCTTGATTTCTAACGCAGGCTGTCTCACAAGGGGCAGCCTGTTTTTCGGTGCGCCGTGCATGGCTGCTTGGCGCTCGCCGATGAAATTTGAGCAAGGAGAAAGCTTGGATACCGATGCTCGACAGGCTTGTAGTGGGTCTCAAGAAGGCTGGTTTATAAAATCTGCGGCGTTTTCCATGGGTAACGTCTATTTTCACGGAAATCAGCGGAGACATCTGAAATATAGTCGCGTTTTCACACCCATCTACGTTTTGGATCAAAAGACGAAAAATTTTGAAATCATCATTTTTGTCGAATTGGTGTTCCCTTCATTTTAAAAATGTTGTATAATAAAAACGGAATAGTTTTAATACTTGAAAAGGGGGAATGG
>NZ_JARTJQ010000043.1:0-22395 GCF_036225245.1 Weizmannia sp. CD-2023 | reverse complement strand
AACTTATTATACGAGGAGATGAGTGTATGAATGTCGTCCAACCGATTCGCGATCCCGTTAAGATAGAGAAGATGAAGAACTATTTGAAATCAAAGAGTGAAAGGAATTATATTCTTTTTATGTTGGGAATAAGCGTCGGACTTAGGATATCCGACATTTTAAAATTGAAGAAAGAAGATATATTAAGAAGCCATATTGATATTAAGGAAACGAAAACAAAGAAAAACAAAAGGGTAAAAATCCCCGGTTACATTAAAAAGGAGATCATACCTTACGCCAAAACACTTGCAGACGGCGATTACCTTATTAAAAGCCGGCAGGGAGCAAACAGGCCAATTGACCGTTCAACAGCTTATAGGATACTGCGTGATGCTGCTAAGCATGTTGGGCTGACAGACATCGGTACGCATACATTAAGAAAAACATTTGGCTATCATTTTTACATGCAAACAAAGAATGTGGCCCTGCTGCAAGAACTACTAAATCATTCGAGACCGGATATTACGCTACGGTATATCGGAATTAATCAGGATACGTTAGATAAGGCAATGGACAAATTCAGGATATAGTCCTTTTCTTTTTGGGCATCACTACATCATAAAAATACGAGGCGTGCACTCATATTTATATATTGAATGAAGGCTGTTATTTCAAGGGTTTCAACGTTTGCCCGAGTGCAACAGTCTATGTATTATAGTGTACTCAATGCCATTATTTAGGAGGGATATGTATGAGGATAGAGGAAGCAAGGGAAGAGATTAAAAGGATTGAAAGGTTTATCAGTTTAGTAGAAAGCTATCGACCGCAGTCATTTGAGCAGGAAGCGATCAAGACGTATGTGTTAATTGAAAGTGTTAATAAGACAGCGGCAGTATTGAATGAGAAAGGATTTAGAATAGGTAAAAGGAAAGTTTCAGGTAAGGACGTATCTGATATTATTCGTTCTAAACCTGATGATGAGCTGCATCAAATCGCTCACGATATGTTTAAATACAATAAGAAAAAAGCTGGAAAAAGGGGTTGGTGTTGAAAAAATAATGGCAGGATTTTGGCAGGATAAAGGCAGAGCATTTTCTTTTGCCTGTGTTACATTAATACCATGACAAGTAAGCGAAGGAATCGACACACAGTCGGTTCCTTTTTATTTTATCGATTGAAGGTGTTGACCATGAAATCTAAATCCAGAGAGAAGAAGCAAAAGAAACTGCGGCGTAAAGAATTAGAATACCTGATGGGGATCCATCGTGACAGGTATGGCCGACATCATGGTGCAGTTCGCAGGAAGTGACCTTCAATAACTAATAAAGAGACATATGGACACATATAAGAAGGTGGGGGAGCGATAAAAAAGAAATGGCTGACTTTCCAAGTGCCAGGATTAGACCGGAAAGAATTTATGATATGAAGGCTAATATTAAAGATCTTGAACCAGAACGATACAACTATCTTTTTAATAATGGTTTATTGACAATAAATGAAGTACGAACATTTGAGGGACTTCCGAATATTGGTGCTGAAGGCAATAAATTATTTAGGCCTTTAAAGAAAAGAAGAAAGATTCCTTTTGGGTGATCAGCATGCCAGGCAAACCACTGCGGCCATGTGCAAAGTCCGGCTGCCGCAATCTTACCACGAACGGCTACTGTGATGAGCATAGGAAAGATACTAATCGTGAATACAATCTGACACGAGACGAGCGGGTCACGCGCTTCTATAAGTCGAGGCAATGGGAAATGACAAGGAAGTTGGTGCTTGTTAGAGACCATGGTCTATGCCAGATGTGTCTCAAACATAGAAAAATCGTACCAGCATCGCTTGTTGACCATATCATTCCGGTACGGGTTAATTGGAGTTTGCGGCTTAATAAAAGCAATCTTCAGTCGCTTTGCGTTTCATGCCATAATGCCAAAACAGCGGAAGACAAACGAAAGTACGGAAACCTTGCATGAGGGCCGGGGGCCCCTAAAAAAGTACGGGGTGGGCCGTCTGCCGAACGGCGTCCACTTTCGCGTGAATTTTTTTCGCAAAATGAAAATTTTTTAAGGGGGTGATTGGAATGGCGGGCAGGCCGTCAAAACCAGTGCAGCTGATCAAAATGGAGGGGAACAAGGATCGCCGGACGAAAGCAGAACTTGAGCACCGAGAAAATTATGAAAAGTCCCTTTATACTGGAACAAAGATCAAAGAGTCGCCCGCCGTCAAATCTGATCCTGTAGCCCACAAAGAATTTTTACGGCTGAAAAAACTTTATAAGAGCATCCAGTACATTGACGGCTTGGATGAGCAGATCGTCAACCGATACTGCATGATGATAAGTGAAGAGCGGGCACTTCAGGAGCAGGCCGATTCTTTGCATGCACTTCTTGAAGAGGAAGAAGATCCAAAAGAAAAGATTGAGATTTACAAACTGCTCAACAGCTGCGATACCAAGCTAACCAAAAAGCGGGACTTAATCTTGAAGATTGAGGACCGTCTTTTTCTGAATCCGACTGCCCGCATCAGAGCCATTCCAAAGAAACCACCTGAAGAAGAGAAGCAATCTCCAATGGCTGAATTTTTAAAGAAACGCGCGGGTGGTAGCCGTGCGGATTGATAAAGCAAGAGCCATGGAGCCCATTGAGTTCATTCAAATGCTGAAACTGGTTGACGACTTTTACGGTCAGCCTTTTGTTTTAATGGACTGGCAGTATGAAACGATCTGGGATGTTTATGGCACGGTGAATGATGAGGGATATAGGCAGTATCGGTACGCTTATTTGGAAATTCCAAAGAAGAATGCAAAAACGACGTTAATCGCCGGCCTCGGGGTTTATCACTTAACATGCGACGGTCCCCAAGGGCAAATTTATTGCTGTGCGGCCGACCGTTCCCAGGCCAGTCTGGTTTATAAAGCAGCTGTCAGCATGATTGACCAGGATGACGAACTGAAAAAGCTGCTGAAGGTGACGGAGAGCCGGAAAGAAATTGTAAATGTCGAGACAGGCACCATCTTAAAGGTTCTGTCAGCGGAAGCATACACCAAACATGGCATTAACCCAACGGTCGTCATTTTCGATGAGCTGCATGCGCAGCCAAACCGTGATTTATGGGATATCATGACGTTCGGCGCCGGTGCTGCCCGGAAAGAACCTTTATGGTGGGTCATCACAACGGCCGGCGACGATCCGGACCGAAAATCAATCGGCTGGGAAATCCATGAGCATGCCAGGAAAATCCGGGATGGAGAACTGTCGGATCCGACCTGGTATGTCAGAATGTATGGTGCTGATGAAGATGACGACATCTTTGATGAGAAGACTTGGTACAAAGCGAACCCTTCACTTGGCCAAACGATCAGCATTGAATCTGTTCGCCAGGAAGCGTTGGCGGCGCGTAACAGCGGAGCATCCGAGCGGCTTTTTAGGTGGCTGCGGTTGAACCAATGGATATCCTTAAAGCGGACCGGATGGCAGCCGTTAAGCTTGTGGGACAAGACGGAAGGGAATTGGAACCTATCCGATCTTGTTGGCAAAAAATGTTATGTCGGACTTGATCTTTCTAGTACGACGGATATTACTGCAGCATGCTATTTGTTTCCGCCACAGGACGGGATCCCGGAATGGCGTGCACTTTATGATGCCTGGATACCGGAAGACAATATGAAAGAACGTGTTGCCCGTGACCATGTGCCTTATGACAGGTGGGTGAACCAGAAATATTTGACGGCCACGCCCGGGAATGTTGTGGATTATGATTTTGTCCAAGCAAAAATTGTATACGCAAGCAAACAGTATGACCTTTCCGTCTTGGGCGCAGACCCATGGAACAGCCGGATGCTGACGCAAGGGCTGATGAGAGAAGACGTGAATGTCGTGGAGATCCAGCAAACCATGGCGCAGTTGAGCCCCGCCATGAAAATGATTGAACAGTTGATGAAAAAAGGCCTGCTGAGCCACGAAGTAAACCCATTGGCCCGATGGTGCTGGGGAAATGTCGCTATTGCGGTTGACGGAAATGAGAATATCAAGCCAATGAAAAATAAATCACAGGACCGGATTGATGTCATTGTGGCCATGATTATCGCTATGGCGACGGCTATGCTGTTTGAAGAAGTCAGCCTGGACGTTTCAGAATTTGCAAATGAAGACTTTCTTGACAAACTGTGGAGCTAAGGAGGTGAGTGGGATTGAATGAGTTTACTCAGCAGATTTAAAAGGCAAAGGGTCAAAAACTATCATATTGATGATCCGAATTGGTTATCAGAATGGCAGACACTGGCTGATTTTTTAGGGGTTAGCCTGGACCCGTCTGATGTGGACGTCCGGGGAAAACGGGCGCTGAAAGAAATTACGGTGTATGTATGTATCAAAATTTTATCTGAAAATATTTCAAAGCTGCCGGTCAAGATTTACCAGGACAACGGGGGAATTAAGAAAGTGGCCGGGCATTATCTGAATCCGATTTTGCGGTTAAGGCCGAATCCGTACATGTCTGCATCAGATTTTTGGAAAGGTGTTGAGGTGCAGCGGAATATTTACGGAAACAGCTATGTTTGGATTGAGTATGTCACACGCGGACGGAATGCCGGCAAGGTCCAGGCACTTTACTTGCTTGACGCTCAGCAAATGCAGGTATGGGTGGATGATTCCGGCTTAATTAGCTCAAAAAACTCCATCTGGTACGTCTATACAGACAATGCAGGGGTGCAGTACAAGCTTCAATCAACTGATTTGCTGCATTTTAAAGCCATGACGACTGACGGGATCGTCGGTCTCAGCCCGATCTATACGCTCAGAAATATGGTTGAAAATGCTGCTTCAGCTGAAAAATTCCTGAATAACAGCTATAAAAACGGGATGCAAACGACTGGGATCATACATTATACCGGAGATCTGAACGAAAATGCCAAGAAAAAGTTCAGGGAAAAATTTGAGGAAATGTCAAGCGGGCTGAAAAATGCTAATCGTGTTAGCTTAATGCCTATTGGCTATACCTACCAGCCTCTTTCTCTTAAATTAACGGATGCTCAGTTTCTTGAAAACACGCAGCTGACATACCGGCAGATTGCGAGTGCATTCGGCATTAAAGCACACCAACTCAATGATCTAGTCAAAGCCAGCTATGCAAGCACAAGTGAAGCGAACCGGGAATTTTACGTAGATACACTCATGCCGATTTTGACCATGTATGAACAGGAATTGACGTATAAGCTGTTTTTGGATAGTGAACTGGTAAACGGATTTTACGTTATGTTCAACGCAGATGCCATCCTACGTGGAGATTTCAAATCACGCATTGATGCGGCAGCAACCGGTGTACAGAACGGCCTGCTCACGCCAAATGAAGCAAGGGCACTTGAAGAAAGAGAGCCGATGCCGGGCGGTGATCAGCTGGTCATGAACGGGAATTATATTCCGTTGTCGATGGTGGGCGAGCAATATAAAAAAGGTGGTGATAATACAAATGGGCAAACATAAATTTTGGAATTTTATAAAGAATGAAGCGGAAAATACAGGTGGACTGCAGCTGTATGGCGAAATTTCCGACACTTCATGGTGGGGTGATGAAGTCACGCCGAAAGATTTTAAAGCAGATCTTGACGCGCTTGGCGATATCAGCACGTTAAACGTCTATATCAATTCCCCGGGGGGCGATGTATTTGCAGGACAGGCCATTCATTCGATGCTTAAACGGCATTCTGCTACAGTTCATGTTTATGTTGACGGTCTGGCGGCAAGCATTGCCTCCGTAATCGCAATGGCAGGTGACAAGATCATCATCCCCGAAAATGCCATGATCATGATTCATAATCCGTGGACTGTTACGGCCGGTAATGCGGCAGATTTGCGGGAAGTTGCCGACCGTCTGGATAAAATCAATGAAACCATCAAATCAACCTATTTATCAAAGGCAAAAATTAATGAAGCGAAATTGACGGAATTGATGGATGCTGAAACGTGGCTGTCTGCACGGGAAGCAGTTGATTACGGATTTGCGGACGAAATTGAGGATGCAAAAGACTATGCGGCAAGTTTGAACAGCAGATTTCTCAATTTCTATAAAAATATGCCTTTAGACTTGCAGAAGAAGGCAAAAAATAAAGGCGAAAAACAGAATAAGAACAAGGAATTGGAGCTGTCGAAAGCCAAACTGGCGCTTGAGATGGCTCTTTTAATTTGATGGGAGGCAGGAAAATGAGTAAAGAACTCAGGGAATTGTTGAACAAATTGAATAATAAAAAGGTAGCAGCAAAGGCTTTAATGACTAAAGAGGGTGTGACGTCGGAAGAAATTGAAGCTGCGACTGCAGAAATTACTGAATTAAAGGCAAAAATCGAAGCACAGAAGCTAATCGATGAAGAAACAGCGATACCAGTAGGTGGTAAACCGGTCGTATCGGTAATTGAACCTGACAAAAACAGCAAGGAGTACCGCGAACTGCACACAAAAGCATTTCTGAATTACTTGCGGAAGAAGCCGTTGACCGAAGAAATGAAGAATACGTTGAGCTCCAACACCGGATCTGACGGTGGATATTTGATTCCACAAGATATTAATACACAAATTAACAATTTGAAGCGGCAATATAAAAGCGCAAAAATGTGCTGCACGGAAGTTTACACGACTTCCACCAAAACCGGTTCGTTTGTGTGGGAAGACTTGTCAACACTAACGCCCCTAGTCAATATGACGGAAATGACAGACCTGGATAGCTCTTCACAGCCGAAATTCCGGTCTGTTCAGTACGCTGTAAAAGATATGGGCGCAATTCTTCCAATCCCAAATACGTTGCTGCAAGATGAGGATGCGAACTTAATTGCGTATATTGCCGGCTGGTTTGCGAAAAAAGCTATCCGCACGGAAAATAATGATATTTTCAATGTGCTAAAAACTGGGAAAACGCCGGTTGCTCTTGCAGATTGGAAAGCATTAAAATCGAATTATAACACGAAGCTTGATCCATTAATTGCAACAAATGGATACTTCTGTACGAACCAGGATGGCTTTAATGTTTTGGACAGCGCGCTCGACGGTTCTGGCCGGCCTGTTTTGCAGCCGAACCCGCAAAATCCAACAGAACTGCTATTCTTGGGTAAAGTCGTCCATATGTTCTCAAACACGGAGCTTCCATCTGATACGGACAACAATGTTGCACCAATCTTTTTCGGCGATATGAAATCAGGATGCCGTTTTGTCGACCGTGGCGCATATGAATTAAGCATTTCCACAGAAGCATATTTCGTCAAAAATGCGACTGCAGTCCGGGTTATCGAACGATATGATGTCATCAAAACCGATTCGGATGCTTATCAGTTTGGCCAGATTGCTTTACCTGAAAGCTGATCAGGTGATGTAAATGATTATAGAACTAAATGAAGCGAAAGATTGGCTGAGAGTTGACACGGAAAATGACGATGCCAGGATCACTTCATTGATGGCAGCGGCCGAACAATATTTAACCAATGCGACGGGGAAAACATTTGACAGCACAAATGAACTTGCCCGTCTTTTTTGCCTGACTCTACTGACGGATTGGTACGACAATACAGGTTTATCTGGCACTGAGCCGAGCCAGCAAATGCGGCCGATTATTCAGAGCATGCTGCTGCAGCTGACCTATTGTGAAGATGAGGTGACATAAAAATGCCGATCACCAGTCCTGGAAAAATGAATGAAAGAATTACGTTTTATAAAGAAGTTGTCAAAAAGAATGATTACGGAGACAAAGTAAAAGATGAAGAAAAATATTTGGAATGCTGGGCCGCCGTGAAGACACAGTTTTTAAGTGACATCCAGGCAAGCATTGGCACTGTCTTGGAAGATACTCTTACATTTGTGATCCGGCATCAGCATGACAAAGAAATTACAAACGATTTATCTGTAAAATACAGGAACAGCGTTTATGAAATTATCAAAATTAACCCAGATGTCGAATATAAAAAATTTGACACGATCATCTGCAAAGAGGTGACATGATGAGAGTTGAAGTGGATATTTCCGGAATTGAAGCGGGTTTGAGGCGGCTAGCTGCGAAGGAAAAAAAGGTGCAGAGGGCTGGGTTAAAAAAGGCGGCAGAAGCAATTGCTGACCGGTTGCGTGAAAACACGCCTTATTATGATGGCAAACGCGACGGGAAATGGAAAGCACAGCGTCAATTCGAGAAAGAAACAGGGTCAAATAATGGCGACTTTGCGCATTTGCGGGATGACATCAAAATTTCAAATATGAACCAATTTGGTGAAGTCTTTGTTGGATTTGGAAAAGAAACCTATTGGCGTGTCCATTTTACCGAAATGGGTACGATTAAACAGAAACCACAGGCGTTTATCCAGCGAACGGAAGAAGAAATGCGCCGGAAAGTTATGGCCATCATGGTAAAGGAGTTTAAAAGGGGTCTGGGCTTATGACACTGCCTGCAAAAGCAGTCTACGATATTCTTATGGGCAGTCCGGAGATTGCGAACATGATGAATAGGGACATGATTTTTATGATCGATGTTCCGGAAGATGATCAGCAAGTTCTGAACGCACCTATCATTCGAATAAATGAAATCAACGACTATCAGGATGGATTTGCTTCAAACAAACCGTTTTCTGTTTCTTTTAGCGTCCAGATTGATGTCTGGGCCGCCACGATTGAACAATTAGCTGTTTTTAGAGACGTGCTGGACAAGATCATGACAGAAAACGAGTGGGGTCAATATACAGGCGTGATTGACAAAGATCCGGATATTGATCTGTATCGCATGGCTCGGAGGTATCGGGCTGTTCAGGTGATTCACTTTAATTAGGGAGATGAGAAAATGGCGACTTTAGGTTTTAAAAGTGTCGAATTTGGGATCCATGACGGGGACACGGAAATTGTTAAGAAAATTTATAAATTAGATGCCAATGAAGGTGGCACAATTGAAGCAAAATTAAGCGGTCTTGGTGCGCAAATCAATGCTTTATATGCGTCTAATGTACCGTTTTTTGTAGATGCAAGCGGTACGGGAACGCCACAATTGGAATTCACAGCAGCGGACTTGAGTGAAGAAATCGCTGCGTCCCTTTCAGGCGCTGTATACGAAAATGGCATTTTGAAACTCGGAAAAGATGCGAAGGCACCATATGTTTCTGTACTGCTAGAAGCGGATGGCATTAAAAACGACAGCATCTATATCGCACTGCTTAAAGGAAAATTCGGGCATCCGGATGGTGTCGATTTGAAAACGGGTGATGACAAAGGCAAGGAAGCCGATACAACTGACAGTGCACTGACCGGACAATTTGTAAACCGGAAATTAGATGGCTTTACCTATTTCAAAACTCGTTCTTCGAATACAGACTTTGATTTGCAGACATTTCGGTCCCTCGTTTTTAATGGATACAATGAAAATACGCAAACGGCAACTCAACAAACTGCTGGCTGATAGCTGGGCTCTTAGGCCCGGCTTTTTATTTTGCATAAAAGGAGATGCTGGAAATGTTAAAAATTGAACTTTATAATCCGGAAACTGAAAGAACTGAAATCTTTACCGAAGGATTCGTGCCAGCAAGAACATTGCGGAAAGTGCTGGAATTCGCGGATAAGCAGGAAAGAGAAAAACCCAGTGAGCTTGAGACGTTGGATGAAATGGTTTCCATGATTGCAAGCTTTTTTCGGGATGATCGGGTGACCTTTGATGCGATCTATGACGGAATCCCAGCAGACAAATTGAGTGATGAAATGGAACGCATTATGACCGACATTATGGGCGGTGAAGCTAAAAAAAAGCTGGGGAAAAATCGACCACCATCAAAGAAAGCATAAATAATCTGCACAAAATGTATTCGGAGTTAATGAAAAATGGATGGACGTTCAGAGATATTGAAGAAATGGACATATATGGATTTCTGAATGTCATGAACGGGCCGGACAGCAAACAGTATGACGATATAGAAGCCTTCTATAACTCAATTTGACGGGAGGTGAGGAAACATGGCAGGAGACCAACCCCTTGGCAATATGGTGATCGGCGTCAGCATGGAGGGTACTCAGTTCGCAAATACCTTGAAAGAAATACGGGGGCAGGTGCGCCAAGCTCAGAGCGCAATGAAAGCCAATTTGACAGTAATTAGTGGCGCCGGCGATAAGTATGAAACGCTCCGTGCAAAAGTAAAGAGTCTGAATGAAGTAATGGCGGTTAACCAGCGCGAAATTGATATGCTCCGTAAAAAGCACCGGGAAGCCATTAAAACTTACGGCGAAGGCTCCGAGCAAGTTTCCAAATTAGCTTCCCAAGTGAATAATGCGGTTGCCAAGCAGTCAGCCTGGAGCAGACAGCTGGATCAAGCAAAATCTAAACTATCGGGGATGGATAGCCCAATTAGCAAGTTTTCATCTCGGCTGAATGACATCTCTGAGCGGGCCAAAAGCGTTGGCGGAAAAGTAAAAGAAATGTCTGACGGGATTACACAAACTTTTGCACCGGCTACCATTGCAATTGGAGCCGGTCTTGGTGCTGCAGCGAAGCAGGCCATGGATTTTGAAAGTCAAATGAGCGCGGTAAAGTCTGTCATGGCGCCGGACGAGGTAAAAAAGTATGGGGGCGCGTTAGAGGATCTTGCTGTAACTATGGGGGCCAAGACAAAATACAGTGCCACTGAGGCCGCGCATGGGATTGAAGAACTTGTCAAAGCCGGCGTGAAAACAACAGATATCATCCATGGCGGGCTCTCAGGGGC
The DNA here is from genome assembly GCF_036225245.1 of Weizmannia sp. CD-2023. NCBI lineage: Bacteria > Bacillati > Bacillota > Bacilli > Caryophanales > Bacillaceae > Heyndrickxia > Weizmannia sp. CD-2023. The sequence continues at coordinate 11,711 of NZ_JARTJQ010000043.1, read as the reverse complement.
TCTAAATCTTGCGACTGCCGGTGAACTGGACCTGAAAGATGCTGCCGAGATCGCGTCAACTGCGTTGAATGCTTTCCGGAAAGACAATATTTCCGTAACCCGCGCTGCAGATCTGCTGGCTGGTGCTGCCAACGCAAGTGCAACGGATGTTGAAGAATTAAAATATGGGTTATCTGCTGTTTCAGCTGTAGCCAGTGGAGTCGGTTTAAGCTTTGAAGATACTACTACGGCGCTTGCGGCATTTGCGCAGAATGGTCTTAAAGGTCAGGACGCTGGGACATCTTTAAAAACTATGTTATTAAACCTTTCCCCTTCTACAAAATCTGCTGCCGATATGATGGATTCGCTCGGGCTGGCAGCGCGAAATACATCTTCTGCATACAATTGGTTAGTTGATAGGGGGATTAAACCAGCCTCACATTCTGCAAATGACATAGAAGCTTCTTTGCAACGTCTTGCGAAAATTCAGGCAGGTGCTGGAGCTTCTGCAAGTAAAGTAAAAAATGAATTTCAGGAACTTGCGAAAAACTCCGGTTTTGCATCAAGCGCTTTTTACGACCAAAACGGAAAGCTAAAATCTCTTTCCAAAATTTCTGGTCTGCTTCATGACAGGCTCAAAAACCTTTCGGAAGAACAGCGGCAATATGCATTAAAAACAATGTTTGGAACGGATGCTATCAGGGCAGCCAATATTTTGTATAAAGAAGGCGCCAAGGGAATCGAAGACATGAACGGCGCCATGAATAAAATTAAAGCTGCTGATGTTGCCAAAAAGAAAATGGACAATCTAAAAGGCTCCATTGAACAATTAAAAGGAAGTTTGGAGACGGCCGGAATATCGGTTGGCCAGGCATTAACACCAGCCATTAAAAAAACAGCTGAATTTGTTCAAAATATCGTGGACAAGTTTAATGCCTTGCCGAAACCGGTCCAGCATGCGGCTGCCATTTCAGCAGCGTTGTTAGCCGTTATTTTAACCCTTGTAACCGGGTTTGGGTTTCTGACATCTGGTATATCCAGCTTGGTTATTGCCTATGGTACTCTGGCCGGCGGCATGGCCGCAACGACAGGAGTTATCGCGGCAGAAGGGGCAGCTGCAACGGCTGCCGGGGCGAGCACCGGAATATTGGCCGGTGCAATCAGTCTATTAACCTCTCCGGTTACGCTAACCATAGCGGCCATTGCCGCCTTGGCAGCGGTATTTGTGATCGCTTATAACAAATCCAAACCGTTCCACGATTTTATAAATGGCATCGGGGCGTCCCTGATGAAAGCATTTGGTTTTGTGAAGCAATTTACCGTAGGCATCATGCAAATGTTTCAAGGCAATTGGGCCGGTGGGGCAGACATATTAAGCAAGATCGGCCTATCTGACAGCGCGGTACAAAAGACTATTAATATCGTAACAGCAATACAGAATACCTTTAATATATTAAAAGGATATTTGCAACAGGCGTTAAGTGCAGTTGGATCATTTGTGATGAGTAAAATCACTGAACTCAAGATCTTTTGGGATGCAAACGGTGCATCAATAATTCAGGCAACAAAAAATATATTTTCATTTTTAGCCGTAATTATTAAGGCGGCTCTAGCGATTCTAACTCCTATTTTTAAAATTGGATTTGGAGTTTTTGTCACAATCATCAAATCCGTTTGGGGAAATATAAAGGGCATTATATCTGGATCGCTCCAGGTTATAGAGGGGATCATTCAGGTTTTCTCTGGCTTGTTTACCGGAAACTGGAAAAAGATGTGGCAGGGAATAAAAAACATTTTTTCCGGCACTTTTAAGGTTTTAATCAACTGGATTCAGCTCAATTTTATTGGCAAAATGTTGAGAGTTGCACGCGGATTTGTCGGGCCGTTCAAATCAATTTTTTCCGGATTGTGGGGCGCAATGAAATCAATTTTTTCAGCGCCAATAAAATGGATTGGAAATATAGTTAAAAATGGCTTTAATGGCATGAAAAATAAGGCCATTGGAATTTTTTCATCCATGAAAAATGGGGCTTCTAAAATTTGGAGTTCAATGGTGTCCACAATTAAAGGGCTCCCTGGGAGAATGGCAAATGGATTAAAGAATGGCGCAGGAAAATTAAAAAGTGCCATGATATCCGTCGGAAATGCCATGATTAAAGGACTTGGCAAAGGAGTAAATGGCGTCCGAAATGGAATCAACTGGATTCTTGAAAAAGTCCACGCTCCTAAGAAACTGCGGATTCCAAAATGGAATGTACCACAGTACGCAAAAGGCACCGATAACCATCCTGGCGGGTTTGCATTGCTTTCGGATGGAAAAGGAAAACATAAGCAAGAGCTTGTCACTTTGCCAACCGGAGAAAGTTTCTTGTCTCCAGTACGCGAGACCATAATGAACCTACCGAAAGGCACAAGCGTGCTGAATGCCAATGCGACTAATCAACTGCTGTCCATCATGCCAAAATACGCAAACGGAACAGGTTGGTTGGAGAAGGCATGGGACGTAACAAAGTCGGCCGCGTCTAAAGCCGTATCTGGTGCTAAAAATGTTGGAAAAAGCATTCTTGGCGGCGTAAAGACCGTATGGGATTACGCTACACACCCAAGCAAGTTGATTAGTAAAGCGGTTAGTGCATTTACTAACCTATCTGGATTGGCACAGCCTACTCTCGGGATGGTTAGCGGTGCGGTATCAATGGCTAAAAAAGGCGCTAAAAATTGGATTAAGAGCCTTATGGGCGGCGGCGATAATCCCGGAGGATCCGGTGTGGAACGATGGCGGTCGTATGTTGTAAAAGCGCTCGAGATGAATGGCCTATCCACGAGCAAAGCTATGGTGGAAAAAGTGTTGCGGCAAATCAAGACGGAAAGCGGTGGGAACCCGAAGGCCGTACAGCACGGTTACACGGATATAAACGCGATAACGGGAGATTTGGCAAAGGGGTTAATGCAAACTATAAGTGCAACCTTCAACGCATATAAATTTCCCGGCCATAATGATATTTTTAATGGCTTTGATAATTTGCTGGCTGCGCTTAACTATGCAAAGCATCGTTATGGCAAAAATTTATCCGGCCTTGGCGAAGGGCACGGATATGCAAACGGCGGGTTTGTCTTTACGGAACAGCTCGCCCGGCTTGCGGAAGGAAACAAACCGGAAGCAATCATACCACTTGATAGGCTTAAAAGATCTAGAGCATTACAGCTATTATCACAAACTCAAAAAGCTTTGGGAGTTGGTCAGCAAAGCCAAAGCAACTCATCAGCCGCGGATTTATCTGCCTTAATCCAGCGTCAGGACCAGCAAATATCTTTGATGCAGCAAACGATTGATTTACTTATGAAAATTTTGCAGAAAAATAATGTGATTAAAATTGATGCAGATGCCCTTGAAAAAAATGTAAGCAAGCGGCAAGCTGCAAATTACAATAATGCTGCCTATATGATGGGGTGATTGATTGCATGGAAGAATTAACAATCACAAAACTGGATGGAACAAAACAAACTGTAAGCGAAATAAATGGTGCATATTTGCTTGATGTGATCGATAGCGGTCCGCAGCCGGCAACCACATATGAACAAATCGCTGGGTCCGATGGAAATGTTGATAACGGGACAACATTTGGGACAAGAACCATCACAGCTAAATTTTATTTAGATGCGAAAGATTATATCGACTATACGCTTGCCCAGAGGGAAACTTGGCAAGCGTTATTTGATCATGATCCATATTACATCACCTGGTCGCGAATGCCTGGAATAAGGTTTTTAGTTCATATTAAACCGTTTGAATTCGCCAGTATAAGCCAAATGTCCGGAACCTTTGATATTGAATTTGAAGCTTTCAAAGGATTTGGAGAGAGCGTTGGCAGAACAGACGAAGATCCAATTGATATGGATAGTGAAATGTGGCAAATGGTCGGACAAGGGTTTGTGTTGGACGAGGATTTGGTTTATACCGAGATCCATGGAAGTAGTTTTAAAATATTTAACGCTGGTGATATCACAATTGATCCACGTAAGCACGATTTGACCATTAGCATACAAGGGATCGGCACTCCGATTTTGAAAAACCTTACGACCGGTGACTCATTTATTTACAAAAAAACTTTGGATAGCGGCGATACGCTAACGATTGACGGGGTCTACCCTTTACTTAACGGCGCCCATTGTGGCAGAGATACGAACCATGGACTCGTAACTCTATTGCCAGGGTGGAATAAGATCCAGCTGACCGGGCTTAGTAATCCGGTGTCATCTTTTGGATTTAGATTTTTGTACAAGTAGGTGATTGCATGGATTTAATCGTTAATAATAGCATAGATGAGGAAATCCTGGTCGATTTCAATGCGGATGATTTAGCGGAAGAATGGCAGAAGAATAGCACATGGTCAGTCAATTTTAGCGTTACGAAAACGAAAAGAAACGCCTACGCATTCGATATGCTGCAGCAGGAAGCGATGATCTGTCTTGATGGCCAATGGTTTGTTATTAAGCAGCTGGAACCAACTGCAAGCGGTAAGGTGCTTTCAAAATCCATTACTGCCAACCACGTTTATTTTACTTGCCAGGACCACCGGCAGTATAATCAAAAATCACAAACATGGAGTATTGAGGATGCGCTTCATTGGACATTTGACGGTAACAAACTTTGCTTTACATGGGAAGTTGTAGGGCATTTTGAAAAGGTACAAATGGACAATTTCGGTGATGCGAATGCTCTTAGCATGGTTGAAACCATTATAAGTAGTTTTAACGCCGTTTTAGATGCAGATAACAAGCATCTTATTTTTTACGCTCCGGACAGTTGGGGACAGATAACTAATAACCAATTCAGATATCTTTACAATACGGATACCGTCAATTGTCAAATAGATACGACAGAACTCAAGACTGTTATTCGCGGCTATGGAAAACAGAATGATGATGGAACCTATGCTTTTCCTTTTGTGACTTATAAAAGTCCATATGTTACACAATGGGGGGAGCGGCATGCGGATCCTATCCGGGATGATCGGTTTACTAAAGCAGAGTCTATGCTTGCCTACTTAAAAACGCAATTGCAAGACAAACCAGCCGTCACGCTGTCCATAACGGTAAAACGAAAAGAAGAAATTAATAAGGGCGATCATTGGATACTTATCTACGAGCCCATGAATTTTGATACAGACGTTGAGGTTATCGGTTATAAGAAATATCCATTTTCACAATACAAGCCGCCAGAAGTTACTTTTAGCAACGACGCGAAGGACATGACCGGCATCTTATCCAGTTTTAATCGAGTGGGGAAAATAGTCAGTTCGGCAATTGATAAGAGCGGCAATGTAAAAACGTCGGCGATCACCAAGCTCCCTGATAATAAGGTTTCTGTTGGACCGGGAACAAGCTTTTCACCCGGCTACGACCCGACACAACTAGATATACCAAAGTATTCGCTGGCCACGCCTACGTCAGATGGGTTAATGAGCGCAGCGGATAAGCGGAAATTAGATTTGGTTATTGTGGACGGTAACGGAAATGTTATCGTAAACAGCCCACTTGCCACAGCACAAAATGACGGACTTATGAGCAAAGAGGATTTTGCTAAGCTCGGCAGGATCCTTTTTTCGGGATCGGGGACGGTAGATCTGCAAACAGTTTTGCAAACACTGCAGGAACATGAAAATAGAATTGCAGCATTGGAAAATGGAGGTGGTTCTTGATGCGGTGGCCTTATGAACAAATAGGAGTATTGACGACAAGAGCTTTTAGAAACCTGTTAAATAAAATCCACGGAGATATTGCTGCCGATATGCAGGAGCACAAAGACCGCGCAGACAATATCCAGGCGCAAATCAATAATCTCGTGGCAGACGGTGATAGCAGCCCGGAAGCAGCCCAGGCGAGAGTGGGAGCAGACGGGACGAATTACACGACATTAAAGCAGAGACTAGACACAGAAAACCAAAGCGTTACGTCGCAGTTGGCGGAAAAGGCGAACTTGGATTATGTCGCTGCCCTAGTTAGCTCATTATCAAGTGGAGGCCCAAAAGACTTATTTTATACTCTTGATGCTCTACAATCGGCTTATCCAAACGGAACTGACGGAACTTTTTTAGTGTTAAATGTAGATCCAAATGGAGCGCATACTTTCATTTGGGACAGTCTCAAATCGGCATGGGTTGATTTAGGAATATATCAAGGAATTAAACTAGCAGATAATGCAGTGGAAGAGACAAATATCCAAGATGGCGCCGTTGCTTATAGCAAGTTAAAATTTCGATTTGCATACATTTTGTTGGATAACTGTATAGAGGTAAATTTTAATACCAAACAGATAACTGTAAAAGACAACGTATTCATTTCAAACGGTAACGGCGGAAACTACTCGACAATACCATATAACTATGGGTCTATTGATTTCCCCCCCGACTATTCAAAAGGGAGAGCCACCTATAAGGCTTGGGTAGATCTATCAAATATGACAATAAAAATGGATGTCCAGGGTGCAGATTCAGGCAATAATCCTATCCTGTTCCTAACATATAATGGTAAATTAACTACAGCAAGCCCTCACGCATTTATAATAATTAATGACGATGGATCAAAAGGAGGTAAACTCGGGGATAACGTTTTAAGTGATAAAGATCGAGATGGGGGCAACATATTAGGGAACAGTATACAATACGCTGATAAAATTAAAGCACCAATGGCGTATGTGTTGGGCGGAAATAATATCCTTGAAGTTAATTTTAAAGATAAAAAATTATATGTAAAAAACAGTCCTTTGTTTTTATCAAGAGGTGATTGTAACTATGCTCCAAATATACCAATAGGTACTACCATTGATTTCCCAGAAGACTTTCACACGGGGTGGACCTATATTGCTTGGGTGGATACAACTGATTTCACATTACACATGGGCAAAATAGGCGATAATACAAAGTATCCAATATTGTTTTTAACATATGGGGAATCGTTATTTACATTGAGTCCAAATGCTATCTATGCTATCGACTCAAACGGAAATAAAATTGGTGGAGCATTAAGTACCAAGTCTATCGTTAGTACAATGCTGGATGATGGTGTGGTCTCGTATGACAAATTGAGATACCCAATGGCATATATGTTAAGCGATGACTGTATTGAGGTAAATTTCCAAACCAGAAAGATCAACATAAAAAGCGAAGTTTATATTGTAAAAGGCAACGGCTATTATCAGGTGCATTATCCGTCCCCGCCCATAGATTTTCCGAGCGACTATAGTGCAGGTGGTGCAACATACAAGGCGTATTATGATATCACCAATGGTGTGATAAAGATGAGTTCAATTGGCGTTGATACAGGCAACAATCCGATACTATTCCTGACTTACAATTATCATATAACTACAGCTAGTCCTAATGCCATTTATGCAGTTGATATAAATGGACAACGTATGCCAAAACTTGGTATAACTACCGATACATCAACAGAGTTCGACTGGAGCAATGACCAGATTGTGCTGCCGAAAGACTTATACTTAGTTAAAGATGTTGAGTACAGTATAAATGCCCAAAATATACACGCTAAGAAGTTCACGGATGACGACAGGATATTAAATGAAATAGTCATTCCTGGTCGTACTGTAGCCTTCGAGAACAACGGCACTGTTAGGAGTCCATTAGCTTTAGCAAATTTCAAGACATTGTTTACATCCATCTATAAGGGAAATGTGAACAACGCCAAGTTCAAGGAATTGACCATTCATATTGCAGACCCATCAACCAAGACAAATAAATCACCAAGGATACTGTACATTGGTGACTCCATAACATTTGCAGGCATTGCCTCATTGACCAACATCTGGCTAAAATCGTTCGGATTCAATCCATCTTTTATTGGAACGAGAACAGAGATAAATGAATTTGGCTATGGTATACCAAACGAGGATGTGACTTGGGTCAATAGTGAAGGTATGAGTGGATGGCGGCTGACGGATGTCACGAACACATCGAAAGACATAAACGGAAACCCAATCTCCAAAGGTTCTAATAATAAGTTTTTAAATCCTGCCACTGGCACTTTTGATTTTAACTATTATATGACACAAAATGGTTTTGATGGTGTGGATTTCGTTGTTATAATGCTCGGCACCAATGACTTGCTTCCTTACCCTGGAACGGATCAAGGATACTATGCGCCATCGTTAGATGAAGTATTGGCCTATATGCCAACGGAAATGCAGAAAATAGTCGACTCGATCTTGGCATATGATCCAAATATTAAAATTGGTTTAAACCCTCCGATTCCATCTGGAACCGCAGATACATTAAACGAGCGTTACATGCAATACGCATTAAAAATGATGGAAGCATTTGAAGGGAAAGGACAAGTAGATATTTTGAGTAGCTACATTGGAAGTGGCCGATTAAGCGGTAAGGCATGGAATTATTATATTTATGACATTCCGGATGGACAAAAGAGCACGTCTGGTAATGCACACGATAATGGTGCAAACGAATTGATCAGTGCTTTATGGAGTGCAAGTTGGATAGTTAATAAATTAGAGTAAACATTTGAGAGTCCTATTCTAGGGCTCTTTTTTCATGCCAAAAATAAGGAGGCGGATCGAAAATTGGCAGACAGATTATTGAAAACCATGAAACAAGGATCACCGCGCTGGGATCATACTGCGACATAAGACAATATAAATCTTAAGCACCCCGTTAAGGGTGCTTTTTCTTTTACTCAGGGAGGCGGATCAAAAATCGGCAGGAAGTAAAGACAGATTGGGGGTGTGGGTCCATTGGAGGCGGATCAGCAAGTGGATATCTGGAAAGAGACCATCCAAAAAGACATAGAAGCCATAAAGACCGAGCAGGTAAATATGAAAAGCGACATTCGGCGCCTGCAAGACAAAGAACTTATGCAGGATCAGCAGATTGACAGCATAAAAGAGGATTTGAAAGAGATTAAGGAGGACACAAAATGGTTACGACATGCCATTACAAATGCGCTTATTGTTGCGCTTATTGGCGGAGCCGTAGCCATTTTCTTTGCTGCCATTCAAAATTTTAATTGAGGAGATGTTTGGAATGAAGTACTTATCTGATTTATCTTGGTGGAAACAAACAGCAACATTGGTTGGTGGTGTTTTAACAGCATTAATCGCCTTTTTTGCAACGCTGAACATTCATTACAAATGGCTGACTGCTGATTCAGTGAACGCATTTGTAACGTTAATCGTTGCGGTTGGTTCGCTGTTTGTTGGTTCCATCGCTACCTGGCTTAACACCTATTTAACCAGCAAGAAAAAAGACGAGGCAACCACGGTGGCGATCTCTTACGCGCAGGACGCAGCAACCACAGAAGATGCTGAATACGAAAAGATTAAAGCTGTCGTGGCGCAAGTGATTGCTGCACAGAATGCAGCTACTACACCGTCAACAGAAAAAGATACAGACGTCACAGCTAAATGAGGAGGAATGACAAAGTTGAATAATATCACGAAAAAAATTGGTGCGCTGGCCCTGGCAACAGGGCTGGCGTTTTCTTTTGGATCCGTTTCGTATGCCGCGGCGCCGGACGTAGACTTTATCGATGTCAGCCACCACAACGCCGAACAAGGTCTATCACTGGCATTTTACCAAACCATGAAAGCAGCCAAGATCAATGCAGTTGTCGTGAAAGTTAGCGATGGTCAATCATACTTGGATCCGGCTGCATCAGTTAATATTGCTAACGCAAAACAGGCAGGCATGGCGGTGCATGCTTATCACTATATGCGGGCCAAAACTGTATCTGCGGTAAAACTAGAGGCGGCATGGTTTGACAAAAAATTGAAATTAGTCGGCTTCGATAAGGCGAATGACGGCTATGTCGTGGTCGATGTAGAGGATAAATCGCTAACAAGCCTTACTGCAGCTGAACTGACTAAAGTAACGAATGCTTTTGTTGCCAAGATTAAGTCCCTAGGCTACAGAAAGATTGACTTGTACACTGGCCACTCATTTTTTAACACTGAACTGCAGCCAAGCAAACTCACAATCTCTAAACCTTGGCTTGCCAGGTACCCACTTTATCCAGAAACAGGCCAGCCGACACCAGTCTGGTACAATGGACAAAAAGGGGCTTGGCAGTGGTCCAGCACATACAAGTTTGCTGGGATTCCCGGCTACTTCGATGTAAGTAAAGATTTTGCAGGTAAATACACCAACGTAGCAAAAGTTGACAATGCAACCAGCACAGGCGTGGTCAAAAAAATCGGATCCTTAAGCCTGGTCGATTACCTAAAATCCAAGGGCAAGAGTGCAACATTCAGTGCTCGTGCTAAGTTGGCTAAACAGTACGGCATAACAAACTACACCGGAACGGCAGCCCAAAACTTGGCACTATTAAGCAAGCTTAAATCTGGAGTCAAACCGGCAAAGGTTAATACGTCAAATAGCAAACTGACAACATCCAGTTCAGCGGCCAAGTCAACCAGCACAACGGTTAAAACATACACGGTTAAGCGTGGAGATACGCTGTCAGGACTTGCCAAAAGATATGGCACAACCGTAACAACATTGCAGGGGTTGAATGGGATTAGAAATGCAAACCTTATTCGTGTTGGTCAAAAGCTAAGGATCGCTGGCCCCACGGAACAGAAAAAAGCATCCAATACCGCAAAAAAGACATACCATACGGTAGTCCGCGGTGACGTGGTAAGCAAGTTGGCTAAAAAATACGGTTCAACGATCAGCCAAATAAAGTCCTGGAACCACCTTGACAGTCGGTATACGATCTATGTCGGACAAAAACTGCGTGTGAAATGATCTCAGTCCGGGTAAAATATTTTTAGAGTCTGCTGCAAAGTTTAAAGCTCTCGCGTTTGCGGGGGCAAATTTGTACGACTGGCAGCCAAAATGAAAAGAGGTTATCCTGCGTATTTAATCTATATAAGATGAACTTAAGTTTTCGACAGCTCTAATCTAACAAGCAGCCGATCAATAACTTTCTGACTTTTTTGGCTAGCTTGTTTCATAAATTCAGCCACGTGGGACCGGATTTGATAAAACTTGCTGAAAAAAACATTATTAACGACGTCTTGCTTCAGCCATTTCCATAATCCTTCCACTGGATTCAGCTCAGGGCTGTATTTAGGAAGATAGACAAACCTCAGCCGTGGATTTTCTTTCAGAAAATCCTTGATGACTTGTGACTTGTGCACTTTACTATTATCCAGGACCATTACAATTTTACCTTGTGGGTATTCGCTTAAAAGGAGTTCCAAAAATCGTTTAAAGGCCGAAGAGTTGCTTTTTTCTTCTTCATAATGCGTGACTTCGCCGGTTTCATAGTTTATTGCGGCGAACAATTTAGCACCTTTATGTTGGCCATATGTCATAATCTTTCGCTGCTGACCTTTCGGAAACCAGTTATACTGCAGGGCCTGATAAGCACGGATGAATGCTTCATCTTCGAATAACAAGTGATCAATGAGACCATTCTCCAGTTCCTTTTTCAACGCTGGAAAAGTGACTTCTTTGAACTCTTTTTGTTCGTCCGGATCAGCTTTTGCCAAAGTATACGTTGCCTTAGTGTAGCTGAATCCAAGCCTGTGTAACATCTCAGAAACACCCTTGGGAGTAAAAGACTGCTGAAACTCTTGTTGAATCCAGTCGGCAATTAATTGGAGCGTCCAAGTGTATTTTGCTTCGAAACCGACTTCTGCAGGTGTTTTATTTACGATGGTATCGGCCAACTGTTCCTGTTGTTCTTTACTTAAC
>NZ_JARTJQ010000042.1:0-1607 GCF_036225245.1 Weizmannia sp. CD-2023 | reverse complement strand
TGCACTTGGAGGCTGTTACGATGTACAAAAAGACCGAACATCAATTAACTTTTGTAGATGATTTTTTTCTACCATTCGGTGGGAAATTAAATAAAGAAAATCGCTGGGTCCGTCTTGCTGAAATTATTCCTTGGTGGATGGCCGAAGAAAAGTATGCCAAGTCCTTCAAGAAGAAATTCAAAGGCGAAAAGGCTTATTCTGTCAGAATCGCTCTTGGGGCTCTTTATATCAAAGAACGGCTTGGGCTGTCTGACCGGGAAACAGTCGAACAGATCACAGAAAACCCGTATCTTCAGTATTTTATCGGCTTGCCTGAATTCCAGGAAAAAGCCCCATTCGACCATTCTCTGATGACTCGTTTTAGAAAACGTTTGGGCGCAAATATCATCAACGAACTGAATGAATGGATCGTTCTGGAAGAACAAAAACGCCAATTGGAAGAAGCATCTAAGGAAAACGACAACAATGATGATCAGGATCACGACGATGACGATCATGATGATGAAGATCGTAATGATCATTATCATGATCGTGGCGATCTTCAGCCTTCCGGTTCCGATTCAGAAAAGCATTCAACTGAATCGGCTTCTCCCAAAACGAAGAACAGAGGAAAGCTCATTTTGGACGCAACCTGTGCACCGGCTGATATTGCTTACCCTACAGACCTTGGGTTGTTGAACGAAGCCCGTGAGAAATTGGAACATATCATTGATGTCCTGCATGAACCACACAAAGGGAAATTACGTAAGCCACGGACCTACAGAAAAAGAGCCCGCAAGGACTATCTTTCTGTCGCTAAGCAACGTAAAGCTGGCGCCCGGAAAATCCGGAAAGCTGTAGGCAAACAGCTCGGATATGTGAAACGAGATCTGGAGATCATTAAAAATCTTGTTTCCCAAAGCTCTCTGTCTCTTTTAAGCAAAGATGAATACAGGCAACTTCTCGTGATTCATGAACTTTACCGCCAACAGGCAGAAATGTACAAAAAGAAAACACACCGGGTTGACCACCGGATTGTAAGCATTTCCCAGCCACATGTCCGTCCAATTGTGCGCGGCAAGGCAAAAGCGAACGTGGAGTTCGGTTCAAAAGTCGCCATCAGTGTCGTAGATGGTTATGCCTTGATTGAGCACCTCGACTGGGAAAATTACAATGAAGGGACCACTCTCAAGGAATCTGTTGAAAACTACTACAACCGGTTCGGATTTTATCCGGAAGCGATCTTGGCAGATAAAATTTACCGAAACCGTAATAATCTGGCATACTGCAAATCTCTTGGCATTCGTCTGAGTGGGCCAAGGTTAGGACGCCCATCCAGAACGGAAGACAAAACCTTGGAACGCGTCGCAAGGCAGGATGCCTCTGAACGTAATGCCGTTGAAGGCAAATTTGGCGAAGGCAAGCGCAAGTATGGGCTGGGCCTTATTCGAGCACGCCTTCAGGAGACCAGCGAAACAGTAGTAGCCCTTCAATTCTTCATACTGAATCTGGAGCGCAAGCTCAGGGTTCTTTTTTTGAAATTTTTACACAACACTATTTTATATTTTAAAACTGGGCTTGTATCTGATTCGTTCAGCAAGCTCCAATTATTTATTTTATGATCCGGT
>NZ_JARTJQ010000041.1:0-54170 GCF_036225245.1 Weizmannia sp. CD-2023 | reverse complement strand
ATTAGATGATAGAGCGTCTTCCCATTTTTTTCCACTCATTTGCCCCTTCGAGTAAAATTTTACACATACATGAAAACAGCTGCTGAAACGCCTTTTCTAGGATGATTTCCTATTTCACGTCTATTCGGACATGAATGTCGTAACGGGGGGCCACTTTCAAAAGTTGGCTGCGGATGTCCGCCGCTTTTTTCATTCTTTCCCTGTGGTTCAGCTGTTCCTCCGTGTGGACATTGACCCACATATCTTTCCCGTTCACATATACCGAATGCGGGACGGCGTTGTCCATTTTCCAAACCGCTTCCCGCACCCTCTCGATATCCGCGTTTACAGCAGCTGCCCCGCCAGCATCCCCGTTTCTTTGCCCGGCCTTTTGCGTATCCGCCGTGCTTAACGGCCTCGTTTCAACACGATCCGGCGCAGCTTCACGGGTCCGGTTTTGGGCCGTGCAACCTGCTAAGAGCAGCATGGCCAGGCAGAGGAAAATCAGCTGTTTTGCCATAAAAAAAACCTCCTTTTCCAATAGGTTTCCCTTCGGACGGAGGTTTATTTACGGACCACGTGCCGTCACAGCGGCGGATGGTCGTGGCATTTGCGGCAAACAGGATAATACGTGTCGTTCCCGCCGATCTGGATCTGGTCTCCTGTATACACCGGCTTCCCGTTCTCATCGACGCGCAAATTCATCGTTGCCTTCCGCTCGCAAAACCAGCAGATCGTTTTCATTTCTTCGATTTTATCCGCATACAAAAGCATGTATTTGCTGCCCTCAAAAAGTTCATTTTGAAAATCATTTTTAAGGCCGAATCCCATTACCGGGATATGCAAATCATCGACAATGCGGGCAAGCTGCAGCACATGTCTTTTTTTCAAAAACTGGACTTCATCGATCAGGACGCAGTATGGCGGGGGATTGTACCCTTTCACCATTTCAAAAATATCCGTATCATCGTAGATCGGGATCGCCTTCCTGCGCAAACCGATTCTGCTTGAAATATAGCCTTCTTCATCGCGCGTATCGATACCCGATGTAAAGATAAGGACCGGTTTATTCTGTTCTTCATAGTTATGGGCAACTTTCAATATTTCAATCGATTTGCCGCTGTTCATTGCGCCGTATCTGAAAAATAGCTGTGCCATCGTTCCCGCTCCTTATTTCAACAAATATGGTTTTAGGATCAGAAAAATCCGTCCGGGCAAACCGGAATCCCATAAAAAAAACAGGCAAACGCATCGCCTGTTTTTCATGGATTCTTTTATTTAAGTCCGTATTTTTTATTAAAGCGATCAACACGTCCGTCAGCAGTCGCGAATTTTTGGCGTCCTGTATAGAATGGATGGCATTCGGAACATACTTCCACGCGCAGTTCATCTTTTACAGAACCACTTTCGAATTCGTTGCCGCACGCACATTTGACCATTACTTTTTTGTATTCTGGATGAATTCCTGGTTTCATGCTTTTCATCTCCTTCAGCCCTGAGTCATTGCGAAACAGAGTTCTATTGTTTTACGGGACACGCCCTGTAAAATTTCATAAACACACTATGCTTAGTATAGCAAGTCCGAAGTGGAAATGCAACATCACTGCCTGAAAAAAGTTCTTCCTTATTTTTCCTTATATTACACGCCTTGACGATGATACTTTCAAGTCTGCTTTGATCATTTCCACAAACTCGTCGTTTGTTTTGGATTGTTTCAGCTTGCGCAAGAATTTTTCGACAAAATCCGGAGAATCGGACATCGATTTGCGGATCGCCCACAGCACTTCGAGATGGTCTTTCGAAAGCAGCAGTTCTTCTTTCCTTGTACCGGAACGGCGGATGTCGATGGCCGGGAAAACGCGCTTTTCAGCGAGGGAGCGGTCAAGATGGAGCTCCATGTTCCCGGTGCCTTTAAATTCTTCATAAATCACATCATCCATGCGTGATCCGGTATCGACTAGCGCGGTGGCCAAAATTGTCAGGCTGCCGCCTTCTTCAATATTACGCGCCGCCCCGAAAAACCGTTTCGGACGATGGAACGCAGCCGGGTCAATCCCGCCTGAAAGCGTTCTCCCACTCGGCGGAATCACAAGGTTATAGGCGCGTGCGAGGCGCGTAATGCTGTCCATTAAAATGACGACATCGCGCTTATGCTCGACAAGGCGCATCGCTCTTTCCAATACGAGTTCCGCAACCTTGATATGGTTTTCCGGCACTTCGTCAAAGGTCGAGCTGACGACATCCGCATGCACGGAACGTTCAATATCTGTTACTTCTTCCGGCCGTTCATCAATCAACAGAACGATCAATTCCGCATCAGGATGGTTCACGGTAATAGAGTTGGCAATTTCTTTCAGCAGCATCGTTTTACCGGCTTTCGGCGGCGCCACAATCAAACCGCGCTGCCCGAAACCAACCGGGGTGATTAAATCCATAATCCGGGTGGACAGTTTTTCGGGAGCCGTTTCAAGGATAATCTGCCGGTTCGGATAAAGCGGCGTCAGAGCCGGAAAATGAACCCGTTCCTTAGCGGTTTCCGGGTTTTGGCCGTTTACCGCTTCCACATGCAGCAAGCCGTAATAGCGTTCGTTTTCTTTCGGCGGCCGGACTTTGCCGGAAACCTTATCGCCGTTTCTTAAATCAAAGCGGCGGATTTGCGAAGCAGAAATATAAATGTCCTCCGAACTTGGGGAGTAGTTGATCGGGCGCAGGAATCCGAATCCTTCCGACTGGATGATTTCGAGCACGCCTTCCATAAAGAAATACCCTTCTTGCTCTGCCCGTGCTTTTAAAATCGCAAAAATTAACTCTTTTTTCGTCAGTTTGCTATAGTAGGATACTTTATACTCTCTTGCAAGGGCATAAAGCTCTTTTAACGTCATATTTTCCAGACTTGATATTGATAAACTTTCCATAAAAACACCACACTTTTTCAATTTACAGTCGGGTAGAGCAGTCTGTTTCTTCCGTTACATCAAAATTTTCCATTTGTTCCCGGCGCTTAAAACTATACCGGTATACCAATGGAACAGAACAGGCTAAAAATAAAGGAATGTGAAGGCAAGATATGAACATCCACAGTTTTGCTTTGCGCATAGATAGAAAACATGAGCTGTCTGCAAAGAGGCAATGTTGCAGCACGTGCATCTATGGAGCCGCACCATGTACGGAAGAAAAAGAAGACAAACAATTGAATATTTATAAATAAAATCATAATCATTTTAACCCTGAAACAGAAGAGAAATCAACTAAAAATAGCATAAGAGGTAAAAAACTTTGTTGAAAATGGGAGGGAAGGCGGCACTTCCGCCCTTCCCCCGCCGCTATAGCTGCATGGTCCCCCGGAGATTTACGCTTTGATCACAAGGTTCGGCTTTTTCTTCAGACTGTGCTGCCCTTCAATAAAGCGGACCGTCCCCGACTTTGCACGCATGACGACAGAATGGGTGGATCCGTACTGGCCCTTAAATTGGACACCGCGCAAAAGTTCCCCGTCGGTTACGCCGGTCGCAGCAAAAATGGCGTCATCCCCGCTCACAAGGTCGTCCATCATCAGCACTTTATTGATGTCAACCCCCATGCTCAGGCAGCGTTCTTGCTCCGCGTCGTTTTGCGGCAGAAGGCGTCCCTGGATCTCGCCGCCGAGGCATTTCAGCGCAACTGCTGAAATAACCCCTTCCGGCGCGCCGCCCGATCCGAACAAAATATCTACACCGGTATGGTCGAATGCCGTGTTAATGGCAGCTGCCACATCCCCGTCATTGATCAGTTTGATCCGGGCGCCTGCAGCACGGAGCTGCGCAATAATTTCTTCATGGCGCGGACGGTTCAGAACTGTTGCCACCACATCCTCGATATCTTTATTTTTTGCCTTTGCCACAGCTTTTAAATTATCGATAATCGGCGCATTAATATCAATCATGCCGACTGCTTCAGGGCCGACAGCAATTTTATCCATGTACATATCCGGCGCATGGAGCAAATGTCCGTGATCTGCTATCGCCAGCACACTGAGCGCATTCCAGCCGCCGGATGCAAGAATATTCGTTCCTTCCAGCGGGTCAACTGCAATGTCAACGCGGGGGCCGTATCCGTTCCCGAGTTTTTCCCCGATGTACAGCATTGGTGCTTCATCCATTTCCCCTTCACCAATGACGACAGTGCCTTTCATCGGAATGGTGTCGAACACATCACGCATCGCGGACGTTGCCGCATCATCCGCTTCATCTTTCAATCCGCGCCCCATCCATCTTGCGGATGCAAGTGCTGCAGCTTCCGTGACGCGAACCAATTCCATTGACAAACTTCTTTCCAATTTCACTACCCCCATAAATAGATTTTTAATTAGTATATCACATTTAAAAAATTATTGTGTCATAATTTCTCTGTTTTTTTCTATTTATGGGGGAGCCGGCAGTTGTTCGCTAGGAATGGTTCAGGTGTTCCATCTCCTTTTCGGACATGCCTTCCCGCCAAACAGCAGCACCAAGTCCGGTTAGTTTTTCCACGAGGCAGCTGTATCCGCGGTCGATATGTTCAACGCCTGTCACTTCTGTCACGCCTTCTGCCATCAGGCCGGCAATGACAAGGGCAGCACCCGCACGCAAATCACTCGCTTTCACCTTTGCCCCTTGAAGCCGGACCGGACCGTTTACAATCGCAGACCGTCCTTCCACTTTAATATTGGCGCTCATTCTCCGCAACTCGTCAATATGTTTAAAGCGGGCGGAATAGATTGTATCGGTTACGATGGACGTCCCTTCTGCTCTTGTCAGAAGCGTGGTGAACGGTTGTTGCAGATCTGTCGGAAACCCCGGATAAACGAGCGTTTTAATATCAACGGGTTTCAGCTTGTCTGCTTTCCCGATAAAAATCTGTTCATCCCCGGTTTCCACAGGTATGCCCATTTCCCTGAGCTTTGCGGTCAGCGACTCGAGATGATGCGGAATGACATTGTCAACAAGTACTCCTTCACCCGCGGCCGCCGCCAGGATCATAAACGTACCGGCTTCGATCCTGTCCGGAATAATCGTATGCCGGCAGCCGCTCAAATGGTCTACGCCTTCAATCCGGATGACATCTGTTCCGGCGCCTTTAATTTTTGCGCCCATATTTGTCAAAAGTGTGGCTACGTCAATGATTTCCGGCTCTTTTGCAGCGTTTTCAATGATTGTCCTTCCCTTTGCTTTAACGGCAGCCAGCATAATATTGATCGTTGCCCCGACACTGACAACGTCCAGATAAATACGGGCACCTTTCAATTCATCCGCCCTTAAATAGATGGCACCCTGCTCATTTGTCACTTTTGCGCCCAATGCTTCAAAGCCTTTAATATGCTGGTCGATCGGCCGCGGTCCGAGATGGCACCCGCCCGGCAGCCCGATGACAGCTTTTTTGAACCTGCCGAGCATCGCGCCCATTAAATAGTATGAGGCACGCAGTTTCTTCACCCTGCCATTGGGCAGCGGCATCGAGATCATATGGCGGGGATCGACCGTAATTTCCCCGTCCTCTGACGTAACCGTTGCCCCGATCTCTTCCAGCAGGCCGGTCAATGTCCGGACATCGGAAATTTCAGGCAAGCCTTCTATTGTTACAGGAGATTCCGCGAGGATGGTCGCAGGTATTAAAGCGACAGCGCTATTTTTTGCGCCGCTCACTTTAATGGTGCCTTTCAAAGGATATCCCCCGGCAATTTTTAGCTTTTCCATATTAAGCTCCCTTCTTTAGCGGGTATGGATGTACATTCCGGCTGTAAATGGCCGTTCGCAAACTGAGTCCGAAAGCTCCGAAAAACAATATGAATCCCAGCAACAGGATTGCCGAACAGGCGGAAAATCAAACTGTCCCGGAGAAAGCAAGAAATAAAGAGCAATTTTAAATATTTCCGTTATTTTGCTGTACGGCTGTTCCAGTCGCGTGTAAATTGTTCAATCCCTTTGTCTGTTAACGGATGCTTGAACAGCTGTGTGAGCACTTTAAACGGGACGGTTGCGATATGCGCCCCTGCGAGCGCCGCTTGTGTAATATGTTGCGGGTGGCGGATCGAAGCTGCGATAATTTCCGTATCAATTTGATGGATGGAAAAAATTTCGGCAATCTCGGAAATCAGGTGGATGCCGTCATGACCGATATCATCCAGCCTGCCAAGGAACGGCGAAACATACGTTGCACCCGCTCTTGCCGCCAAAAGCGCCTGATTGCTGCTGAAAACCAAGGTAACATTTGTGCGGATGCCTGCCTGTGCCAATTGATGAACGGCTTTCATTCCTTCCGGCGTCATCGGTACTTTAACTGTAATATTCGGAGCAATAGCCGCCAGTTCCTTTCCTTCTTTCACCATACCTTCCGCATCTTCGGAAACGACTTCAGCACTGACAGAACCAGGCACGAGCGCCGTAATTTCTTTTAACCGGTCATGGAATGAAACATTTTCCTTTGCCACAAGCGACGGATTTGTCGTTACACCGGACAAAATCCCCCATTCATTTGCGGTTTTGATTTCCTCGAAATTGGCAGTATCAATAAAAAATTTCATTCTGCTTCCATCTCCTTTTATGGTTCCTATGTATCCATTTCCACTATACCACGGAACGAAAAGAAAGTTCAGAAAAACAACCGTTTTTTTCACTGGCGCCTATCCAAAAAAACTATAAATCCTCTTGTTTCGCACCTTTGAACCTGTTTCCCTAAAAAAGCCCAAATCTAAAACGCTTAAAAAACCCGCATTTTAAAACGCCATACCAAAAAAGCCCGGCACGCACGGGGCAGCGCCAGACCTTTTTTATCTTGAACACTCATCCTTAAGGCATGCGTGTTCTCGGCTAATCTAAAACGATCATGCTTTTTGGTTAGAACCGAACTCGCGGATTTTGCCGATAACGGTTTGTTTAATCGTTTCGCGTGCAGGCCCGAGGTATTTGCGCGGATCGTATACATCCGGATCAGCTGCCAATACTTCACGAACCGTTTTCGCGGAAGCAATTTGGTTTTCCGTATTCACGTTGATTTTCGCAGTACCTAAAGAAATAGCTTTTTTAATATCAGCTTCAGGGATGCCTGTCCCGCCGTGAAGTACAAGCGGCATGCCGGTAATTTTGCTGATTTCTTCCATTTCTTTGAAGCCAAGGTTTGGTTCGCCGTGGTAAGGGCCGTGAACCGAACCAAGAGCCGGTGCTAAAGCGTCGATTTTGGTTGCGTCAACCAGCTTTTTGCATTCTTCAGGATCCGCATAAATGATGCCTTTTCCGATAACATCGTCTTCCTGGCCGCCGACAGTGCCGAGTTCTGCTTCCACAGATACGCCGTGGGCATGCGCGTATTCCACCACTTTAGAAGTAATTTCCACGTTTTCATCAAACGGATGATGGGAAGCGTCGATCATTACAGAAGTAAAGCCTGCATCAATGGCTTTCTTTGCATTTTCAAAGCTTGAACCGTGGTCAAGATGGATCGCGACCGGAACCGTAACATTCAAGTCTTCCATTAAACCTTCAACCATTTTTACAACGGTTTTAAAACCGCTCATGTAACGGCCTGCTCCTTCGGAAACACCGAGGATGACCGGGGATTTTTCTTCTTCTGCAGCCATCAGAATGGCCTGTGCGTATTCAAGGTTATTGACGTTGAATTGCCCTACCGCATATTTCCCTTCTTTTGCTTTATTCAGCATTTCAGTCATGGAAACTAAAGGCATGAATTTTCCTCCTTATCATTTGCGTTAAAAAGATTGCCCGAGGTTATCATTTTTATGATATACAATCTTCATAACATCATACTAGCCTATTGATCATTCCTTAACAATCATAACAAACAAAACCGGCATTTACCAATGAACTTTATTTGTCGGTAAAAAGAAATAAAATTATCAAAATTTTACGGTTTAGCACTTTTTTCACTTCATGCGCTTACATTGCCAAATATTTTTTCACTGCCTTGCGGATGTCGTCAATATCAAACGGCTTTGCAAAATGGGTCAGCGCCCCGAGCTCCTTCGCTTTCTCAATCAAGTCCAGTTCGCCGTAAGCGGTCATAATGATGGCCCGGATATCCGGTTTCATTTCTTTCAGCTTTTTTAAAATTTCAATGCCGTCCATGCCGGGGATTTTCATATCCAGCAAGACAAGGTCGATTTCATGGTTTGCAGCCAGCGAAAGTGCCTGGGGGCCGTTTGCCGCCTGAAAGGTTTCGTAGCCCTCTTTCTGCAGCACTTCCGTAAGCAAAACCCGGATGCCAAATTGGTCGTCAACAATTAAAATATTCGGCTCTCTCATTTTTCTCCTCCATCAGCTGATCAGTTTTAACAAAATTTGTATGTATTTTTGCCTGGCAATGCCCACTTGCTTTATGTATGTTAAACTATTTCTACTTCTCGTTCCTTTTTTCCTGCTTATGCAAGTGGCAAATTGAATGATCATAGACGGAGGCGGAAAAGCGGCAAAAAAAATAAAAGGGGAAGGCCCCTTTTATTCTATCGTCAACTCAACCCCTTCCACATACCGGGGGTTAATTCGTTTTCCTTTTTGAACCACTTTTCCACTGTACAGCTGCTTGCCGCTTGAAATGTCAAACACATACAGGAGACACGCTTTTTCCCGGGAATCGTTCGGGATAAGGAAGTACAACCTGCCGTTTTTGATTTCAGGGATGGGGTTGCCCGTACTCTGGTACTTGATAGCAAATGTCTTATCTGCTTTCAGCTTTCCATTCCCGTCAAAGGTTAAAAGGCGCGCGCCTCCGTTCTTTTTTTCGGTTGCCATATAAACTGCCTTTCCGTTGTAAACAGATTTCCAATCATCGCGGTTTCGTAGCGGAATGTTTATCGGTGGCTTGAGTTTTTTCGTTTCATTTGTGCAATATTTGTAAATAAAGGTATTCACTTCCTTTACTGAACCGTCACCGTCCACTTTCTCTTCTTGATATGCCAGTATATGGTTGGGCTTGTTCACGTCGGTTTCTGCGAGCTGGGTATATTGAGCCATTCTCCCCGTCTGTCCTCTTTGTGTAATCCATTTGCCTCCGGTTATTTTCTTGTCCGGCAGGCTGACACGATATACGCGGATATCTCCATCTGTGGCTGCCGCTACTTTCAGCTCATTTCCAGTTTTTTGCACATCCCAAACCGATGGAAAAGATTGTTTTGAAAAACCTTGCACCTTCCTCTTCATTGTTTCTGTTTTTCTTGTTTTCTTATCCAGCACCTCGACATACAGTTCTTTATCGAACCGGTGAAGCGGCTGCGGAATGATGTCCGCATAAGCAATCATTTGTCTATCCTCATAAAAGCCGCCATGATTGGTCTTTCCCCTCATAAATCGGGGATACTGCTTGACATACTGCTTGTACCAATCCGGGTCTTCATCTAGTAGCGAAAAAGAAGATTCCCTTCCTAAATAGCGGCTTCCAGATGAAGTAATCGAAAACATGCGATTCAAAAGGTTATCTTCCTGGTTATCCAGAGCAGTAATTTTAACATTCCGGATTTCTTTTTCATTTCCGCTTATCTTTTTCAGCACAAGCCCCGGATCCTTGTCAGCAGCCAATGCGGTATAAAAAAGGGGGATCGCTGCCACAACCGCAACCAAAATCACCAATAAATTTATATAACGTCTCATCGTATCTCTCCCTTACACCGTTACTTTGTATTTGATCAAGTATCCCCCCAGCAGGATAGAATACCCCGCAATGATGGCCGTCATGGCCACTTCCATCCATAATACTTCCGTTTCGTATAAAACACCGGGCAGCAATATATCAAAGAGCAATTCCGGCGTCCAAAATAAAACGAACGAGAGAAAACCGAAAAGCAGGCCGAGCAAGACCCCCTTCATGCGGAAACTTCTTTCCAATAAGATGGCCGTAAAGATCACAAGGACCACTGTAAACCCTAACCCGTAATGTAAGAGAAAGTCTATCACTGTACTAGGAAGCAACAGGTTAAACAAGGGAAAACTTAAGACAGCATCTATGACCGTCATATCCATCCTGTAAATGCCCGGTGTAATGGCATTAAAAAAGAAATGTTCAACCGGCAGCAAAACAATCTGAACAGCAACAAATCCAAACACCATCAGCAAAATGCTCGCCGCTTTCGCCAAATAGAGATTCCATCTTTCAACAGGAAGCATCAAAAGCCGGTATATAAACGTATGCTTACCGTACCAGTCCCTGTACCAAATCAGGAATATATAAAACATCATGGCCGCCGCACAAAGCGCAATCGGCCCCATGAACCAAACCGAACCAAAGCAGTCGATAAAGCCGATCGAACCATAATGCTTTACGTATGCCAGTTTTGGCAGTGACTGATGATACATGATCTCATTTGCTTGCGTGATGTAACGATGCACCGTCAAAAAAACGGACGTAAATTGTGAAAGGATGGTGATTGCAACCAAAGACCAGTAGATTTTCGCAAAACGGTTAATTTCGAAGTTGACGAGTTTTACAAAACTTTTCATTGCCGGTATACCTCCCTCATTATATCGACAACGGATTTCCCTTCGCTTTGGCGAATGTCTTCCGTGTAAAATTCCTTTAAAACCTTCCCGTCCCCGAGCAGCACCACTTTGTCCAATAGATGCTCAATATCAT
The DNA here is from genome assembly GCF_036225245.1 of Weizmannia sp. CD-2023. Taxonomy (NCBI): domain Bacteria; kingdom Bacillati; phylum Bacillota; class Bacilli; order Caryophanales; family Bacillaceae; genus Heyndrickxia; species Weizmannia sp. CD-2023. The sequence goes on along the minus strand of NZ_JARTJQ010000041.1, from coordinate 43,598 downwards.
TGATTTCATGTGTGGTAATCAACACCCCGCGGTTTTCAACCAGGTCGCTCGCGAACACATTTGCAATTTGTTCCCGGCTGAAAATATCAATGCCCGAAAAAGGTTCATCCATCAGCACATAATCGACATCGAGCGATAGCCCGAGCAGCAAATTCACTTTTGCCATGTTTCCTTTTGAAAGGTCACCGATCCGGTCATTTTCATTCAGTTTGAAAAAATAAAGCAAGTCTTTTGCGCGCAATGTATTCCAGTCTGGATAATAATCCCGCATAAAAAGAATGGCATCTTTGATTTTCATCCGCGGCAGCATGATGGGCGCATCCGGAATGAATGCCAGCTTCTCGTAAATATGTTTGTTGTACGGTTCCCCATCGATCAGAATCTTTCCTTTGCTGACCGGGACAAGCCCTGCAATCGCTTTTAAAGTGGTTGTTTTGCCTGTCCCGTTCACCCCGATCAAACAGGTAATTTCCCCTTTTTCTGCTGTAAAAGAAAGCGAATCAAGCACTTTTTTTCGCCCGTATTTTTTCGTAACTTCCATAACTTCAATCATGCCCGGCCCCCCTTTTGCCCGCGGTATTGCCTTTTTACCAGCTCCAATAGCTCCTCCAGCGGAATGTCCATCGGGCGGATCGCATCCAGAAAATCAGCCAATGCTGACTGGATCAGTTCTTCCCGTACCCCGGCAAGCACTTCCCGGTCTGTTGTAATCCGGCTCGGAAGATTGCGTTCTGTGTGGATCAAACCTTGCTCCTCCATTTCTTTATACGCTCTTTGCGCGGTATTCGGATTGATTTTTAACATGGCTGCAAGTTCGCGCCGCGATGGAATTTCCTGTCCCGCCTCAAGGCTCCCTGACGCAATCCGGGTTTTAAAATAGTGGATAACCTGGATGTAGACAGGATCGCGGTTATTCAATTTAATCTCTGCGATGATCTGAATCGCCCCCATCCTTTTTCATCTCTCCATGTGTATGAAGGGCTTCATACACGAACGTCAAAATGATCGTATTAATACATTCATACATCTGATATGTGTATCAGATCGTTCATACACTTCTCCGTCAATGGTTTTTTATAAAAAACCCGAAAAAATTTCCGGGCTTTTGTATGAAAAAAAAACGAAATGCAAAAAAGCGGTGAGAAACCAAGCATAATGGTCTCTCACCGCTTTTTTCATTTAGGTGCCTTTGGAAAAATGGGGCACTATCCGAAGGGCCAGGTTTATTGTTTACCCTTGATCGACGCTTCGATAAACCCTTTAAACAAAGGCTGCGGTCGTGTCGGGCGCGAGGTAAATTCCGGGTGGAACTGGGAAGCAACGAACCACGGATGGTCCTTCAGCTCGACAATTTCAATGAGCCGGCCGTCCGGGCTTGTCCCTGAGAACGTGAACCCGGCATTTTCCATCTGTTCACGGAATTGATTGTTAAATTCATAACGGTGGCGGTGGCGCTCATAAATGACTTCATCCTGATAAGCTTCATACGCTTTCGTACCTTTCACAAGCCGGCAAGGATAAAGCCCGAGGCGAAGCGTACCGCCGAGGTCTTCAATTTCTTTTTGCTCCGGCAAAAGGTCAATCACCGGATAAGGCGTATCCGGGTTGATCTCCGAGGAGTGCGCATCTTTCAAACCGAGGACATGGCGGGCAAATTCGACCGATGCAAGCTGCATACCAAGGCAGATGCCGAGAAACGGAATCTTGTGTTCACGGGCATACTGGATGGCAAGAATTTTCCCTTCGATGCCGCGATCGCCGAAACCGCCCGGCACTAATATGCCGTCCGCATCTTTCAGCAGATCCGCCACATTTTCCCTGTCCACCTCTTCGGCATTGATCATGTCAATATCAATATCTGCATCAAACTGGTAGCCGGCATGTTTGAGCGCTTCTGCAACGGAAAGATAGGCATCCTGGAGTGCCACATATTTGCCGACAAGCGCAATTTTTACCGTCTTTTTCAGATTGCGCACCCGGTCAACAAGCCCTCTCCATTCGGCCATATCTGCTTCCGGGCACTGCAGTTTTAAATGGTCGCAAACAAGCTGGTCCAGTTTTTGTTCCTGCAGCATGAGCGGAATGGCATATAACGTATCGGCATCGATGCATTCGACCACTTCGCGCGGCTGGATATCGCAGAACAATGCAATCTTGTCCTTCATATCCTGGGAGATCGGCATTTCCGTCCGGACGACAATGACATTTGGCTGGATTCCGAGGCCGCGCAATTCTTTTACACTATGCTGGGTCGGCTTCGTCTTCATTTCGCCCGATGCTTTTAAATAAGGAATTAATGTACAATGGATATACATGACATTGTCAATGCCGACATCCGTTTTGATTTGCCGGATTGCTTCAAGGAACGGAAGCGATTCAATATCACCGACCGTCCCGCCGATTTCGGTGATGACGACATCTGCATTGGTTACTTTTCCAGCACGAAAGACACGTTCTTTGATTTCATTGGTAATATGCGGGATGACCTGTACGGTGCCGCCGAGATATTCGCCGCGTCGTTCTTTCCGGATGACTTCGGAATAAACTTTACCGGTCGTGACGCTGCTGTATTTTGTTAAGTTAATATCAATAAAACGTTCATAATGGCCGAGGTCAAGGTCGGTTTCCGCGCCGTCGTCCGTTACAAACACTTCCCCGTGCTGGTACGGGCTCATCGTCCCCGGATCAACATTAATATACGGGTCAAATTTCTGGATCGTAATATTCAACCCGCGGTTTTTTAACAACCGCCCGAGCGATGCCGCAGTAATCCCTTTTCCCAGCGAGGAAACGACCCCGCCTGTTACAAAGATATATTTTGTCACGTGTTGTCCCCTCCTGTAATGTAACATTATTGTTGCCCCAATACACGGCTTCATCCATTTTTAAGGACTTGGGTCTGGTATGAATCGTTTTTTAAATCAGTCCTGTAAAAAACAAAAAGCCCCTCTTGCAATACGGGTTGCAAGGGGGAGCTTGATTTATTTTGCGATATTCCGTCCTTTTCAAAGGAGCCCAAACATAATACTACCGTTGTCCTGGAAAGAAGTCAAGACTAATCTTTGTCGTTAGCGTCTTCCTCTTCTTCGTCTTCAGTAATGTCGAAATCATCCGTGAGCAGTTCATCGTCTTCGAAAGTTTCATCATCATCTTCATCTTCATCGATATCAGAAAACTCATCGTCAGCCAAATCTTCGTCTTCGGCCAAATCTTCATCTTCCTCGTCTTCGTCGGCAAAATCCTCATCATCATCTTCGACGACATCATCGATATCCTCAAGATCGAGGTCCTCATCATCAATAATGTCCTCTTCTTCCTCGACAACTTTCGCTTTTTTCCGCTTCGTTTTTGTTTTCACGGTGTGGGTCACTTCTTCGTCAATCTGGTCAACCGGGTACCAGGCGCGGAGACCCCAAGTGTTGTCCCCCAGGCTGATAAATCTCCCGTCAATGTTTAAGTCCGTATAGAACTGGATCATTTTTCTTTCGGTCTCTTCTTCCGGCAATCCTAAAACCGCGCCGATTTCCGCAAGCAAGTCCTGGAAGGAAGTCACTTGTTTCTTTTCCTCCAATATTTGTTCCGCCAACTCGATAAAAGACATTTCCTTCAGTTCTTCTTTCGGCAACTGTCGCAAGCTCACGCGTCGCACACCCTTTCTCATTGATCAAAACTGCTATATGGCAGGCAAATGCTAATCTTTGCATGATTTAATAGAAAACATATTTACCATTATATACAAAAAGCAAACGTTTATGCTAGCCCCGCGGCCTTTTCCGGCTTTTTTTATCCCGGATTTTTAAGCGGCCCGGTGTCCTCATCAGCCGGTATGCAAGATAAAACAGAAAAAAAGAGAGGATTAAAAAAGGGATGGCACCAAGTTCTTTACTGTATAAATAATACCCAGCCAGCAAAAAAACGATCATACCGCTGCATGATAGTAAAATTTTGATGAAAGAAAACAAACAGTCCACATCCCTTGAAAAAATAAGCGATTGACGAGTCCTACTCCCACCTTCCGCCTATTCAAGCACATCTCCTATATCCTTGTCCATTTTACATCCATCTGGTAGAAAGAAACAACAGAATTCTATGTGGAAAGAAAATTTATTTTCGTACTTGCCATTGAGCGAAAGCAAAAAACCGGCATTCAGATGCCGGTTTTTTGCTTTTGGAAGCACACGCTGCATTTTTGTCCAGCGGCGACTCCTAGCGGAAAATGCTATTTGGGTCGTTCAGCTTTGCATCCCGATTTTCCATTGTCGTTGATAATAAGGTGGATTTTTTTAAAGCTCGGATTTTCCACCAGAGTTACTGTCGCCTTTTAGCATATAACCGCCTTCTGACTGGTGTTCTCGCATTATTGCTCTAGACACTACTAAGCAATTTTATTTTGAAGATGTTTACAAGAAAATAGCCTAAGATATACCCTATGAAATTAAGAATTACATCGTCTATATCTATAGATCTAGTACCAAGTTTGAGCAAGTATAGAATAAACTGTCCACCTTCTATTACTATTGGAATCATCACACCTAACATGATAATTTTTTTAATCGATAATTTGCTAAATTGAAGCGGGAGTAAAAAACCAAGCGGGAATAATAACAATACATTACCAGCTAGGTTTTTCACGATAACGAAAACCGGAATAGTACCATTCATCAGACTCATCACATAATTCCCTATCGTTTTAAAGGGAATTAAGTTAATTGGCAGATAGCCAAAATTTGCAGTCGGAATCAGCCATACAACTCCTACCAACAAAATAATATACATGATGAGTACAGTTCTTATAGCTAGCGTTTTCAAAACTATACGTTCCCTCTTAACGTATTTCCCATACAAAAGTAAACTGATTAAAATAAATATTAGTATGATAAGGAGGGCTATAACAAATGAGCTGACCATAAATTTCCTGTATCCTTTATTGCGTAATTTTCCCTGATCCTTTTACTCTATATCCTATTGAGGAATGCTTGTTAACAACCACAACATATGAACCAGAGCTCACTTTGCCAATTGTTTTCGTATGAGAAACTCCATCTGCAGAGATAGGATCGGAATAGGTGGTTAAAAATTTTTGTAAACCAACTGTAAATGTAGATTTGCTTGAGCTTACATGCCCAGCTTGATTATACGTATTTCCTGTCACTGTAGTTTTAGCTGTATCAGTATCCAACTTATGCTTTGTTGATCCGGTAACGCTTGCAATAATATTAAAAGAATACCCAAAACTCTTGGCACTTGCTATACTCGGAATACATAATGCTAATATCAATATTGTCGGTATGAGCAAACTCTTTTTTCTCATTCTAAATCATCCCTTTCACGATTTTTATGCTCACATTATAATTGGAATATTGTCATAAATCAAGTCTTTTTTTAAAAAAGGTTACAATTATAATTATACTGAAAAGGTCAAAATTCAGAGAGCATCTTACCATCCATTCACAAAAAATGGCAACCACTATGCCGCGAGGAGATCTCTTCTATGAATAATGACTCACGATGCAGATCCATCCCTAAAATGACCATATGAATATATAGCTCAAAAATATTATCGTTTTTATTGAAGGAGAATATTATGGAAGCATTAATAGAAGCTAATCGAATTTGTAAAAGATATAATCAAAAGAGCAGTAACATGGAATTGAAAGAAACATCCCTTACCATTCAAAAAGGAAAGATTTATGTCATTGAAGGGAAAAGTGGAGCAGGGAAATCAACCTTGTTAAATATTCTGGGAGGAATGGAGAAACCCACATCTGGAAAAGTATATTACAAAGGAAAATCCTTTTATGATCTAAAGGATTCAGAACAGGCTGCTATTAGAGGGGAACAATACGGATTTATATTCCAATCTTTTCAACTTATTCCGGAATTGACTGTAAAAGAAAATATAGAACTTCCACTCATGTTTATAAATAGGCATGAAAGAACAAATAAAGTGGAAGAATTAGCTGGATATTTAGGGATTGAAAATCAATTACATAAGCTTCCTGACTTTTTATCAGGAGGGGAACAACAAAGAGTAGCCATTGCTCGGGCACTTATTACTGATCCCAAAATTATATTTGCCGATGAGCCCACCGGTAATCTTGATGGAGAAACAACCAAAAAAATGATCCATTTATTTACAAGTCTGTGTAACAAAAAAAATATAACACTGATTGTTGTTACTCACGAAAAGAATTTATTCGAATTTCCAGACACTTTGTTTCTTATGAAAAACGGGAGATTGCAGGTGATACAAGAAAATGTTTAATTTAAGCATGAAAATTCTTTTATCGCGAAAAAAATGGTTATTTCTCATCGCTGGTTCAATTGCCATTGTTCTATCATCCGTAGCTTCTATATTTATTGCTTCTGAATCTGTAAGATCAGCAATTAAACAAAAGGCTCAGAATACTTACGGAGAACATACCGGTGTGTTAACAAATATTACAGAAACAAAAAAATCATTGTTGAAGAGAAATAAGGGGATATCGGTAGGAGTATATCAAATTATTGGTAAAACTAAAGTTAGTAGTGATAGATTTGCAACGGTGGGCTGGATGGATAAAAAATCAATATTATTGGGACATTTAAAATTAATAAGTGGGAGATTTCCGGAGAAGCCAAATGAGGTTGCGATAGAATCTGCGTATTTACAAGGCCCTTTAAAAAATTGGAGAATCGCGGAAAAAAGAACAATCAAAATTGGAAACAGCACGAAAAGCTTACGCCTTGTTGGAATAGTAAAAAATTATTCATCACAATGGTCAGTAGCCGAGGATTTTGAGAAGGGTGTCAATGACTTCCCGAATATATTTATATCTAAACAGTTAACTACCAATTATAAGAAAAATAATAGTTTTTTGTTCAAATATAACGGAAGCACAAAAGATTCGTTTGAAAAATCAATAGATCTTATTAATCACTATGACCAACAAGGCACTGTTAATAGTCGATTATTTAATAACGGACTAAATCAATGTGATACGATCAGGACCTTATCGATTACATTTCAATTATTAATTGTGATTCTTTCACTATTTTCTATAAACAGTCTCATTTTATATTTTACCCAAGATCAACATAAAAAATTGGGTATTATGAAATCCGTAGGTGCAAGTCAACGAGCTTTATACCGCATATACATTTACCAAGCTGTTATTATTTTTGTTTTAAGTGCCTTATTTTCATTTCCTATAGTATATTCTATTCAGTCACTAATCATTCATTTCTCATACAGAGAGTATTTTTCTAACTTTATGCTGATGATTGAAATGGTTGGAATGAGTATATTACTATACATTGGATTATTCTTTATGATCTTATTTTTATTCCTTAAAAATGTTAAGGAGTCCGGCACATTACATGTACAAGAACTATTGAACCAGCAAAATCGTGTAAGTTTCAGCGAACGATATAAAAGCGTTTTTAAAGGCTTTCATTCTAGCTATGGAAAATTATTAGTGAAAGAATTATTTTCAAATCCGAAGCAATTCTACCTTACTGTATTAATTTTATGCTTTTCATCTTTAACATTCACATTTACAAATTATATTCAAAAAGATAATTTGTATGGTTGGGAAGGGCTTAAATCCAAGTATTATTTAAACTCCCAAGAAGCTTTTAGCTTTAAAACACAACAAAATTTAAAAGTATTAAGTCACCAGGGATTAACCTTTACAGAAGCTGAAGTAAAAAAACTGGAAAAAACACCCGGGGTTTTATACATAGATAAAACTCCATTCATGGAAGATGTCGAAACGCTAATTGATCGGAAAATGATTACACCTTCCATTAACAATTGGATCTTTAATGAAAACTCTGCTTATAAAACTTATAATAATAAAATTATTATTCCGGATGTAAAATACGTTCTTCTCAATAAAGACGACTGGAAAAATATTGAGGCTCCAAAGAAATATAAAGATCTTGATGGCAAAGCATTCATTTATAATCCAGTTAACAAGAAAAACACAAACGAGGATAAAATCTTAGTTGGAAATACATTGACTTTAGTCAGATTGTATAAAACGCCAACCGGAATGAAAACCAGTCAAAAAAAGTTAAAAATTCTAGATGTTATTCATAAACCATTTAAATATAGAGTCAGCCCTTCTGTAGAAATAAAAAAAGATGACTTTATTATTTTGATGGACACTCAAACCGCAGTAAAATCCGGTTTGTTCCATGGGTTTAATGAACTTGAGATTTACACGAAAAAAGATATCTCTCATAAAGAAAAAATGAATCTTGATAAACAAGTAAAATCCTTATCGTCAACATTTCCTGGCAGCTTAGTGCAGAATACTTCTCAATTAATAAAAGACGATAATAAAATTTATAATTATCTCAAGGTGCTTGGCATGCTTTTGTTTTTTGTCTCTCTTATCCTCACTGCGATTTCCGTCACGATCATGATCTTTAGCAAATATCAAACTCAGAAGAGACAGTGGGGCATTTACTTATCTCTTGGGATGAGTAAAAGAAACATCATGCAACTCGTTTTTAGCGAAATATTCATTTATGTTTTTGTCTCTATGATTTTAAGTATGTTAATTTGTTGTATTGGATTGATAATGTTACCGCGTCAGTATCCCCTTGTTTTCTATTTTAAATATTTTCTGTTGTCTATTTTAATTGAAATCAGTTTTCTCATTATCGGGGGCTATATAATAAATCGTTCCTTACAACGTCAATCAATTGCTTCTTTCCTTAGAAGGGATGAGTAACACGCCTTGGACATAAATAAAGAAGCGAAAAGCTATCGTGATATGATGCAATAGCTTTTCGCTTCTCTTTCTTTTTTCTAATTCATTCGCAATATGAATAGAACGCGTGTATAATCGAAATTTTTGCCAGTTTTTTAAGAACAATACTTCTTGCAGCCGGCTCCTCGGATAGCATAACCTGCCCGTAATAAAGCCCTTAGCTTATTCCGGCCAGAACATTTGCCTGTCGGATACGGGCAAGGCGGCGGGACTTTCTGTTCACATATTCCTTCTGTATTGCCCGCCAATTTGGTAGAGGGTGTTGGTGATTTGGCCGAGACTTGCGACTTTGACGGTTTCCATAAGCTCGGCGAAAATATTGCCTCCTGAAACCGCGGTTTGCTTTAATTTTTCCAGTGCGGCTTCCGCTTCTGCTTTGTGGCGGGCCTGGAAATCACGCAAATTTTTGATCTGCAAATCTTTTTCTTCCTTTGTTGCGCGTGCAAGCTGCATATTGTTCAGTTCGTCCTCGTTTTTCGGGTTTGGATTCAGGAAGGTGTTGACGCCGATAATCGGGAGGGCGCCGGAATGCTTTCTGACCTCATATTCCATCGACTCTTCCTGAATTTTTCCCCTCTGATACTGGGTTTCCATTGCGCCGAGCACCCCGCCGCGGTCATTGATACGTTCAAATTCCTCCAAAACGGCGGCTTCGACAAGGTCTGTCAGTTCTTCAATGATAAAAGAACCTTGCAGCGGATTTTCATTTTTCGACAATCCATGCTCTTTTGTAATAATCAGCTGGATCGCCATCGCACGGCGCACCGATTCCTCAGTCGGTGTCGTAATCGCTTCATCATAAGCATTGGTATGGAGCGAATTGCAATGATCCTGAAGGGCCATCAGCGCCTGCAGCGTCGTGCGGATATCATTAAAATCAATCTCCTGTGCATGCAGCGACCGGCCGGATGTCTGAACATGGTACTTCAGCTTCTGGCTCCGCTCATTTGCCCCGTATAAATCGCGCATCACAACCGCCCAGATTCTTCTTGCAACCCGCCCGATCACCGTATATTCCGGATCAAGCCCGTTCGAGAAAAAGAATGAGAGGTTCGGGGCAAAGTCATCCACCTTCATGCCCCTTCCTAAATAATACTCCACATAGGTGAAACCGTTTGCAAGTGTGAACGCAAGCTGTGAAATTGGATTGGCACCTGCTTCTGCGATATGGTATCCGGAAATCGAGACCGAATAATAATTGCGCACTTTATGGTCAATAAAATACTGTTGGATATCACCCATCATCCGGAGTGCAAATTCAGTTGAGAAAATGCATGTATTCTGGCCCTGGTCTTCTTTTAAAATATCCGCCTGCACGGTGCCCCTGACCGTCTGCAACGTTTTTTCGCGCACCTCCGTAAATTCCTCGACGGTTAAAACGCGCCCGAGCTCCGCTTCTTTCTTTTTCACCTGCTGGTCAATCGCCGTATTCATGAACATTGCCAGAATGACCGGCGCCGGGCCGTTAATCGTCATGGAAACAGAAGTCGAAGGCGCACAAAGGTCGAACCCTGCATACAGTTTTTTCATATCATCGAGCGTGCACACACTTACCCCTGACTCGCCGACTTTTCCGTAAATATCCGGGCGTTCGTCCGGATCTTCGCCGTACAGCGTTACCGAGTCAAAAGCCGTGCTCAGCCGTTTTGCCGGATCATCTTTTGATAAATAATGGAAGCGTCGGTTTGTCCGTTCCGGTGTCCCTTCCCCCGCAAACTGCCGCTTCGGATCTTCTTCCTGTCGCTTAAACGGGAAAACGCCGGCCGTAAAAGGAAATGCCCCTGGCACATTTTCTTTATACAACCATTTTAAAATCTCGCCCTTGTCTTCCCAATCCGGCAGCGCCACTTTCGGGATCGGGAGCCCGGACAAGCTTGTTGTTCTGATCCTCGTTGTGATCTCTTTATTGCGGATTTTGACAGTGACCGTCTCCCCGCTGTATTTTTGCTTTACATCCGGCCAGCTTCTCAAAAGGGTTTTCGATTCTTCTGTCAGCCCTTTTTCCGCTTCCGCACGAAGCGCTTCAAGCGATGCGATCACATCCTCTGCTGCCCCGGACTCCTTTGCAGCCGTAATGGCGCCTTCCAGTTGAAACATTCTCCGTGCAAGAGAAGCCTGCGCTTCCGCCTTTTTATGGTACCGGCGGACGGTTTCTGCAATTTCCCGCAAGTAATGGCTGCGGCTTGCCGGAATGATGGTATGCCGGTTACCCGCTTCCAGTTTTTTCGAAAAAGACGGGCGAAAAGCCGTTCCGCTCTTTTCATTGATTTTTTCCATCAAGGCGCCATATAAGGCGTTCGTGCCCGGATCATGAAACTGGCTGGCAATCGTACCGTACACCGGCATCTCATCCAGGCTTTGGTCAAACAGCAGATGACTCCGCTGGTACTGCTTTTGCACCTGCTTTTTCGCATCCTCTGAACCTTTCCGCTCGAATTTGTTGATCACAATAAGGTCCGCATAATCGATCATATCAATTTTTTCAAGCTGGGAAGGCGCTCCGAATTCGCTCGTCATCACATACATGGCGACATCGGAAATATTCGTAATTTCGGCGTCTCCCTGGCCGATCCCGCTTGTTTCGATCAAAATTAAATCAAAGCCGGCAGCCTTTACAATCCGGATGGCGTCATGGATGGCAAGGGAAAGTTCGGAACGGGAGGCCCTCGTAGCCATGCTCCGCATAAAAACGTTCGGATGGAAAATTGCATTCATCCGGATCCTGTCGCCAAGCAATGCGCCCCCCGTTTTTTGCTTCGTCGGATCGACCGAAAGAACGGCAATTTTGCTTTCCGGATGGTCGTGCAAAAAACGGCGAATCAGTTCATCTGTCAAGGAGCTCTTTCCCGCTCCCCCGGTACCGGTTATGCCCACGACCGGCGCTTTCTTCACAGCCGACACCGCAGCTTCAAGGGCAGCGAGCGCTTCCTGATGGTTCAAATGGTTCTCGGCATAAGAAATCAGCCTGGCAACAGAACCGATCCGCCCTTCGCTTAAGCGCTCCACCTCTTTTACAAAATCCGCTTCCGTTACCGTCGGGTGGTCGCACTCCCGGAGCATGATATTGATCATCCCCTGAAGGCCGAGCTTTCTGCCGTCCTCCGGTGAAAAAATCCGCGCGATCCCGTAGTCATGCAGTTCTTTCATCTCACGCGGGATGATGACGCCTCCGCCCCCGCCGTAAATACGGATTCCGGAGGCGCCATTTTCCTGGAGCAAATCATACATATACTTGAAAAACTCGAGATGCCCTCCCTGGTAAGAAGAAACGGCAATGCCTTGGACATCTTCCTGAATCGCCGCCTGGACAATTTCGCGTGCCGAGCGATTGTGACCGAGATGAATGACTTCCGCACCGCTTGCCTGCAAAATCCTCCGCATAATGTTGATGGAAGCATCGTGACCGTCAAACAAACTGGACGCTGTGACAAAACGGACCGCATGTTTCGGGCGGTAAATTTCTGTATCAGCCATCATATCCTCCTTGTCTTCATCAGGATTAAGTTAAAACGCATAAATGAACCCCGGGATGGAAAAATTTATGCCATCATATCCCTTGTCTCAAGGCCGGAAAACAGCAAATGGGTTTGCAGACGGATATAATCCTCAATTGTAAACTTCTTTTTAAATGCCCAGCGGCGGAAAGCCCACATTTCACCCTGAACAAAAATATTGTGGGCGAGCATCTCCATCTCTTTTTCATCCAGATCAAGTTCGCCGTTTTCCGCGCATTTTCTGATCATTTTTTCAAATATGCCGACCATTTCCATTTCCTTTTTTAATACATATGGCAGTGCTTCTTTTGTCAGTGATTTTGCTTCCTGGTACATGACAAGTACTTCATCTTGCAGTTCGTCAACAATCCGGAAATAATGGGCAATCGCGAGTTTCAAACTTTCAAGCGTCCCCTGACCGGCATCAATGCGAATCAGCCTGTCGCGCACTTCATCATAAATCCGGTCGCACACCAAATAGAGGACATCCTCTTTTGCCCGGATATATTCATAAAGCGTCCCGATGCTAAAGCCGGATTTCTTGGCAATTTCCCTCGTTGTCGTCCGGTGGAACCCCTTTTCCTTAAAAAGCGCGACGGCGGCATTGATCATTTGGTTTCTGCGCTTTTCAATCAGCCTTTCATCCCTGACCGATGCCGGCACAAACTTTTTTTGGCTCACAAACGGCCTCCCCTCTCCGTCAGTCCTTTGTCAACATTCTTGAAATAACAAGCCGCTGGATTTCCTGCGTCCCTTCGTAAATTTGCGTAATTTTGGCATCGCGCATGAACCGCTCAACCGGATAATCTTTTGTATAGCCGTAGCCGCCAAAAATCTGCACGGCTTCCGTTGTGACTTTCATCGCCGTATCACCGGCAAACAGTTTGGACATGGCGGATTCTTTTCCGTACGGCAGCCCGTTTGATTCAAGCCAGGCCGCCTGGTACGTTAACAGCCTTGCCGCTTCGACTGCAGTGGCCATATCGGCAAGTTTGAAAGACACGCCCTGGTTCGCTGCGATCGGTTTGCCGAACTGTTTCCGCTCTTTCGCATAAGCTGTAGCCGCATCCAGTGCGCCTTGGGCAATGCCGACTGCCTGGGCCGCAATGCCGTTACGCCCGCCGTCCAGCGTCATCATCGCGATTTTAAATCCCTGTCCTTCTTCCCCGAGCCGGTTTTCTGCCGGGACCATGACATTGTCAAAAATGATTTCCGTTGTGGTAGAAGCCCGGATGCCCATTTTCTTTTCTTTTTTGCCGGTTGAAAACCCGGGAAAATCTTTTTCAATGATAAACGCGCTTGTACCATGGTGTTTGCTTTTCGGGTCGGTGAGGGCAAACACAATGTAAATATCCGCCACGCCGCCGTTTGTAATAAAAATTTTGGAGCCGTTTAAAACATAGTGGTCGCCTTCACGCCTGGCCGTTGTCACCATCGCGCCTGCATCGGAACCCGACCCCGGCTCCGTCAAGCCGTACGCACCGATTTTTTCCCCGCGGGCAAGCGGAACGAGATATTTCTGTTTTTGTTCTTCTGTGCCGAATTTAAACAGCGGCCAGCTGGCAAGGGAAGTATGTGCGGAAAGGGTCACGCCGGTTGAGGCGCACACACGCGACAGCTCTTCCACCGCAATGCAGTATGCCAGAAAATCGCTCCCGATCCCGCCGTACTGCTCCGGCCATGGAATCCCGGTCAGGCCAAGCGCCGCCATCCGGTCAAAGATGCCACGGTCAAACCGTTCGTTCTCATCGCGTTCCGCTGCTGTCGGCGCTACTTCCTTCACGGCAAAATCGCGTACCATTTTCCGGATCATTTCATGTTCTTCACTTAAACGAAAGTCCATTTTTCTGCCTCCAATTTTTTTATCCAAGACAACTTAAAGCCTTTTCTCCCGCAATAATTGATTGCTGATCACGATTCTTTGGATTTCACTTGTCCCTTCATAAATTTGCGTAATTTTCGCATCGCGCATGAACCGTTCAACCGGATAGTCTTTCGTGTATCCATATCCGCCGAAAATCTGAACGGCTTCAATCGCTGTATCAACAGCTGTTTGGGAAGCGAGCAGTTTGGCCATCGCCGCTTCTTTTTTGCAGCCCAGGCCGTTGCTCCGCAAAAAGGCTGACCGGTAGACAAGCAGTTTGCTGGCTTCGATGTTTGTTGCCATGTCGGCAAGTTTAAAACCGGTACCCTCAAATGCGTGGATGGGTTTTCCGAACTGGCGCCGGTTTTTTGCGTATTGAAGTGCCAGTTCATAGGCGCCTTCCGCAATCCCGAGGGCCTGTGCCGCGATCCCGATCCGGCCGGCATCCAGCACCGCCATTGCGATCTTAAACCCTTCCCCTTCTTCCCCCAGCCGGTTCTCAGCCGGAACCTGGAGATTTTCAAAGTGAAGCTGGACAGTTTTTGACCCGTGCAGCCCCATTTTTTTCTCATCCTTGCCGGTCCGGAAACCCGGCATGGTCTTTTCAATAATGAAAGCGGTGATGTTGCCGTCTTCCGTGCGGGCAAATACAATATACGTATCCGCCTCGCCGCCGTTTGTAATGAACATTTTTGAACCATTGAGCACATAATGCCCGCCCTGTTTTACCGCTTTTGTTTTTAAATTCTTCGCATCCGACCCCGCCTCGGCTTCCGTCAGGCAAAAAGCCCCCAGGTATTCCCCGCTTGCAAGCTTTGGCAAATATTTTTGTTTTTGCGCTTCACTTCCGAAATATAAAATCGGCGCGGTCCCGACGGATGAATGGACGGAAAGGATGACGCCAATGGTCGCGCTGGCTTTGGAAATTTCATGAACAGCTATAACGTATGCAGTAAAATCCAGCCCCGCACCGCCGTATGTTTCCGGAATGGTGATGCCCATCAGACCGAGGGTTGCCATTTTTCCAAGTATTTCACGCGGGAACATGCCGCGCTCCATGTCGCCCGTAGCCGGCAAAATTTCTTTTTCTGCAAAATCCCGTACGGTTTTTCTTAACAAAAGCTGTTCTTCCGTAAACTGAAAATCCATGATCAGGTCCCCTTTTTTGGGTGGTCATACACGTTGAAGTTTTATTGCACTTCAATCATGACGGCATCGCCCTGGCCGCCACCGGAGCAGATGGCTGCGATCCCGGTCCCGCCGCCGCGCCGTTTCAGTTCGTATGCAAGGGTTAAAATAATGCGCGTGCCGCTTGCACCGATCGGATGGCCTAACGCAACCGCGCCGCCGTTTACATTCACCTTATCCAAATCGAGCTGTGCGATTTTGCTGCTGGCAAGGGCCACAGCGGCAAATGCTTCATTGATTTCAAACAAATCAATGTCATCAAGCTTTCTTCCTGTTTTTTTCAGGATTTCGTTGATCACAAGCCCCGGCGTCTGCGGAAAATGCTGCGCCTCCACCGCCACTTCCGCATGCGCCACAATCTTTGCAAGCGGCTTCAACCCTGCTTTTGCAGCCCGTTCAGCGCTCATTAAAACAAGTGCAGCCGCCCCGTCATTCACACCCGGAGCATTGCCGGCCGTGATGGTGCCGTCTTTGTCGAAAGCAGGCGGCAGCTGGGACAGTTTTTCAAGCGTCGTATCCGCGCGCGGCGGTTCATCCTGTTCAACAAGCAGCGCAGGGCCTTTTCTTTGCGGGATTTCCACCGGAACAATCTCTTCGGCAAACTTGCCGGAATGGATGGCTTCCAATGCTTTCTGGTGGCTTCTTAATGCCCAGCGGTCCTGAAAGTCGCGGGTCAGCCCGAACGCTTCCGCCGTGCGGTTTCCGTATGTGCCCATATGGACGCCGGAAAATGCGCAGATGAGTCCGTCATGGGTCATCATGTCTTTCAGCTGGACATCGCCCATTTTCAATCCCCATCTTGCCTTGGGCAGGAAGTAAGGGGCGTTTGACATCGACTCCATCCCGCCGGCTACAATGACTTCCCCGTCTCCCAAACGGATGATCTGATCCGCCATGGTCACGCTCCTCATGCCGGAAGCACACACTTTATTCACCGTTTCCGTTTTGACTTCCCACGGAATGCCGGCGTGCCTTGCCGCCTGCCGGGATGGGAGCTGCCCCTGGCCGCCCTGTAGGACATTCCCCATAATCACTTCATTTACTTCCCCGTTTTCAACGCCCGCTTTTTCCAATGCATGCCGGATCGCAATCCCGCCTAACGCGGACGCCGGAAGTGCAGCCAGTTTTCCCCCGAATTTCCCAAATGGCGTACGCGCCCCGTCGATGATCACCGTGTTCAACCATCTTCTCCCCTTTTACAATGGATTTATGATAAGCGCCGGCAATTTGCACGAACGCGAATCATCGTTCATTCATAGTCCCTTTGTTATTTGCTGCCAAAACAGCAGCGAACTTCCCGATGCTTTTGGAATGGGTGAAAAGCGCCAATCGAGCGAACGCTCAATCATCGTTCATTCATGGCCCTTTGCCGTTCGTTTCCCAAAACAGCAGTGAGCCTTGCCTTACTGTGTGATTTATGAAAAGCGCCGGCAATATGCATGCGCTTACATTCCCAAACCATTATCATCCTGTGTGATCTGCCGCAAAAAAACGGCGGAGAATCTTCCTTTTGCATATCCCATTCTCCGCCGTTTTTGCGCAGATGATTTGCCGGTTTAAAATCTACCATGATCTGCTTTTCCTGCCGAGCATCCCGTTTTGCGGCGGCATCACCCGCTTAAGAAACTGCATCCGTCTGCCCCGGCGCCCCGCAGACCGAACGTTCAAGTATTTCGGCGACATCCAGGGTTTTCACGGTGTCTTCCACTTCTTTCGCTTTTGTACCGTCAGACAGCATTGTCAGGCAGTACGGGCATTCCGTGCTGATGACTGTCGGATTCACGGCAAGCGCCTGTTCGGTCCGCGCCACATTAATCCGGTGCCCGGTATCTTCTTCCGTCCACATTAATCCGCCGCCGGCCCCGCAGCACATCGCTGTTTCACGGTTCCGCTCCATTTCCACAAGCTTTACGCCCGGGATCATTTTCAAAATGTCACGCGGCTGGTTATAAATATCATTGTACCTGCCGAGGTAGCAGGAATCATGGAAGGTAACCGTTTCATTGACTTCGTATTTCGGCTTTAAGCGCCCTTCTTTCAACAGCTCGTAAAGTACTTCGGTATGATGGTAGACTTCCCCTTCAAAGCCAAAATCTTTATATTCTTTCTTAAACGTATTATATGCATGCGGATCGATCGTCACGATTTTTTTCACACCGTTCTTTGTAAACTCGGCGATGTTCTGGCCGGCCAGTTCCTGGAATAAAAACTCATTGCCAAGCCTGCGTGCCGTGTCTCCGGAGTTTTTCTCCTTGTTGCCGAGAATGGCGAATTTCACGCCCGCTTCATTCAGCAGTTTCGCAAACGACTGCGCGATTTTCTGGCTGCGGCTGTCGTAAGACCCCATTGATCCGACCCAGAATAAATATTCGAATTCCTCATCTGCTTTCTTCATTTCTTTGACCGTCTTGACCTCGATATCTTCGCGTCCTTCACGCCACGACTCGCGCTCTTTCCGGTTCAGCCCCCAAGGATTGCCCTGACGTTCGATATTTTGAATCGCCCGCTGTGCATCCGGTTTCATTTTTCCTTCCGTCAAAACGAGATAGCGCCGCAAATCGATGATTTTATCGACATGTTCGTTCATAACCGGGCACTGGTCTTCGCAATTCCGGCAAGTCGTGCATGCCCAGATCTCTTCTTCGGTAATGACATCGCCGATCAGGCTCGGATTATAATCGAGTGCTGCAGCTGCCTCTTCCGCCCCGCGGGTTGCACTTTCCCGGGCGAGCCGGTTTCCTGTCGTGTTGGCAAAAGCAAACGCCGGAACCCACGGTGCTTTAGACGTAACGGCCGCGCCGTAGTTGGTCAAATGGTCCCTTAATTTAATGATCAAGTCCATCGGTGAAAGCATTTTTCCTGTTCCGGTTGCCGGGCACATATTCGTGCAGCGGCCGCATTCCACACAGGCGTAAAGATCGACAAGCTGAAGCTGCGTGAAGTCCTCGATTTTGCCAACGCCAAAACTTTCCTGCGATTCGTCTTCAAAATCGATCGGCCGTAATTTCCCGGTATCCCCGAGCCGGTTCAGATACACATTCGCAGGCCCTGCAATCAAATGGGCATGCTTCGACTGCGGGATATAGACAAGGAAAGTAAGCAGCAGCAACAGATGGATCCACCATGCCACGTAAAACACAACGGCCGCTGCAGTTGGTCCAATCCAATGAAAGGCCGCTGCAATCCTGGCTGCCACCGGTTCCGTCCATGACGGCTCCTCAAAGTGCCAAATGATTTCCATGCCGCCCCCGACCAGGACAGAAACCATTAGCCCGCCGATAAAGATGAGCACAAGCCCCGCTTTAAAATCGCGTTTTAAGCGGACGAGCTTCTCAATGTAGCGGCGGTAAAACGCCCAGCCGACCGCAAATAAAATCACGAGCGTGACGATTTCCTGAAAGAAAGTAAATCCGGGGTAAAGCGGCCCGAGCGGCAAGTGCGAACCCGGCGCAAGCCCCTTCCATATGAAATCAATTGCGCCGAACTGGACGAGAATAAACCCGTAAAACATCATCACATGGATGGCGCCGCTCTTTTTATCCTTGAGCAGTTTTTTCTGCCCGAAAACGTATACCCATATTTTTTTGAGCCGCGCCTTGACATTGTTGTCGAATTCCTGTTTTTTCCCCAATTTGATATACTGGATCCTTGTCCTTACCAAATACGCAAAAAGGCCAATGCCGTAAGCGGTTACAGACAGAAACAACAACCAGTTTAACCATAATAAGATGTGCATTTTTCTCCCGACGCTCCCTTCGTTCATTCGTGCTCGCACAAAAAAGCAGGTAATTTTCCGAATCTTGCTTACCTATATTATATAATGAATGAGCATTCAGTCAATCCTTTTTTCTTTATTTTTTTGAATTTCTTTGTGCCTGTTTCCGGCTTTTGTAAGTAGAATCGGCCGCATTTGGGGAAGAATAAAGACATGGACTCGGCCACGGAAAAAATCGATTGAAGCGGGGAAAAAAGATATGATTTTGCTCTTATTCCTTTCTGCCGTCATAGTACTCATCATCTGGCTTTTCACCGATTACACGCTTGGAAAAAGGCATTTCCGCAAAACTCGCAAACAGCACCAATATCCCGTACGGCACGGGGATTTTACTGTTTTTACCAGCGGAGAAAATCTGTTTCCCCACTACTTTTCCGATATCCTGCATGCCAAAAAAAGCGTATACGTCCTGTTTTATATTGTAAAAAATGATGAAATCAGCCGTGAATTTTTCAGCCTGCTCGCAAAAAAAGCGCGCGAAGGGAAAGAAGTAAAAGTCTTGCTCGATTGGGCGGGCAGCCGGAAGGTCACAAAACAGATGATTGCACAGCTGAAAAACGCTGGCGCCTCGTTTGCCTTCAGCAACCGGCCGAAATTCCCTTTTTTCTTTTACACGCTCCAGCAGCGGAACCACCGGAAAATAACCGTCATTGACGGGGAGACAGGCTATCTTGGCGGTTTCAATGTAGGAAAGGATTATATCGATGGCAACAAGTCGCTTTCTCCTTGGCGGGATTACCATTTCCGCTTAACCGGCGGAAGTATCCGCGACTTGCAGCAGGAATTTATCAGAAACTGGGAAACGGCTACAGGGGAAAAAATGCCATTTGAAACGCCAATCTCTCCTGAGGAAGAAAAAAGCGGATGCCGCCACCGGATCATCCCGACTGCGGGCGATGAGCTTGAACGCCTGGTTTGCAGCCTGATTGAGGAAGCCCGCGAATCGATTTTTATCGGTTCCCCCTACTTTATCCCGACTCCGGCCATCCACAAAAAACTGGTACAGGCTTTAGCGCGCGGCGTAAACGTTACAGTGCTCGTCCCAGATAAAGCGGACCATCCGCTTGTCAAAGAGGCCGCAAGCCGCTATTTCCGGCAGCTGCTTGATAATGGCGCAGACATTCATTTGTTCAAGCCCGGATTTTATCATGCGAAAATTATGATCATGGACCAGACGATTTGCGATATCGGAACGGCTAATTTTGACCGGCGCAGTGTCCGTTTAAACTTTGAAGTCAACTGTCTTGTATACGACAACGCGTTTATCCAAAAAATGTGTGCGATCGTAAAAGAAGATATGTGCCACGCTGTCCCGCTTACAGCAGACGACCTGAACCGCCCCGGATTGGCAACGAGGCTGGCTGAATGGGGTGTGAGGGCAATTGAAGGATTTTTGTGATAAAAGACCGGCTCTGGGTCAGTCGGCGCGATCAAAAAAAATTGCTCCCTGAAGACTGGGGCACTGCCAGGCACATTAGGTGGTTAACAGCTAAACCATCGTTTGGGCTGTCCTTGAATACCATCGCCCCTTAAAAGCTGTCACGGAACCCCAGGCACGTAACTGCACGTCATCTTGCTATTTGCATTCCATTTTGCTTTTCTTAAACCCAATAAACCATTGCGCACCAAAAAAAGCCGCCCCCTGAACCTGTAAACGGATGGGGACGGCTTTTTTCTTTACATTTTTTCCGGTGCGGAAACGCCGATCAGCTGGAGCGCGTTTTTCAGCGTAATTTGCACGGCCTTCACGAGGGCAAGGCGCGCTTTGGTGGCGTCCGCATGCGCCGGCTCGATCACTTTCACAGCATTGTAAAAGCTGTGGAAGTTGGCGGCAAGTTCGTTAATATAATTTGTAATGCGGTGCGGGATCCGCTTTTCGGCCGCATCAGCAATCACCTGCGGGAATTCTCCGAGCTTTTTCAGGACATCCGTTTCCTTTTCAGACCGGATCACGGAAAAATCGGCGCCTGTATCCGGCACAAACCCTTTTTCTTCCGCCTGGCGCAAAATACTGCAAATACGGGCATGGGCATATTGCGCATAGTAAACCGGGTTTTCATTGGACTCTGAAACGGCAAGATCAAGGTCAAAGTCCAAATGCGTATCCGAACTTCTCATCGCAAAGAAGTACCGGGTTGCATCAAGCCCGACTTCGTCAATGAGTTCACGCATCGTGACCGCTTTCCCAGTCCGCTTGCTCATTTTCATTTTTTCGCCGTTTTTATACAAGTGAACAAGCTGGATGATCTCCACTTCAAGATTGCCGCTGTTATAGCCGAGCGCTTCCATTGCCGCTTTCATCCGCGGGATATAGCCGTGGTGGTCAGCGCCCCAAATATTAATCACCGTATCGAAGCCGCGGTCAAATTTGTCTTTATGGTAAGCAATATCCGGGGTCAAGTACGTGTAAGTCCCATCGTTTTTGATGAGCACGCGGTCTTTGTCGTCGCCGAAAGCCGTCGAGCGGAACCACGTTGCCCCGTCCTTTTCATAAATATGGCCTTTTTCGCGCATCAGTGTCAGCATTTCGTCAACTTTTCCGCTCTTATAAAGAGACGTTTCCGAATACCAGACATCAAAACGAACGCGGAAGTCTTCAAGGTCTTTTTTCAGTTTCGCCATCTCGTAATCGAGGCCGTACTGGCGGAAAAATTCGTAGCGCGTTTTTTCATCCGCGTCCACAAATTTCCGGCCGTATTCATCGGCAAGTTTTTTTCCAAGGTCAATAATATCCTGGCCGTAATAGCCATCTGCCGGCATTTCCTTTTCCATCCCGAGCGCCTGGAAGTAGCGCGCTTCGACTGACAAGGCCAGATTGTGGATCTGGTTGCCGGCATCGTTAATATAGTATTCACGGGTCACCTCATACCCTGCTTTTTCAAGAATATTGCACAGTGAATCCCCGACAGCGGCGCCGCGCGCATGTCCGAGGTGAAGATCACCGGTCGGGTTCGCCGATACGAATTCGACCTGGATTTTTTTACCTCCGCCGGCATCTGAACGGCCGTAATCCGCACCATCGTGAAGGATAGAAGGGATCAGCCGGGTCAAATACGTATTGTCCAAATAAAAATTAATAAAGCCGGGGCCTGCGATTTCCACTTTTTCAATCGACGTTTTCGATTTGTCGATATGTTCGACAATCGCTTCCGCAATCTGGCGCGGTGCTTTTTTTGCCGCGCGCGCAAGCTGCATGGCAATGTTTGCGGCATAATCGCCGTGTGCTTTTTCTTTTGGCTTTTCCAGCACAATAGCCGGAATATCCGCTTCCGCAACCAAGCCGGTTTTCATCACCGCTTCTTTGATTTCCGTTTTCAGCGTTTCCTGCATTTGTTCCGCAATGTTCATTTTGCTGCTTGTACCTCCTCATAATGGATCTTCATTTTATATGTACCGACCGAATCCCCATGCATATAAAGCCTATATCCGAGGGAAAGCTGCCCGGAAAGCGAGCCTGTACGCGTGTGCACAATCTCATCTGCCGCCGCTTCAATCGGGAATTGGCCATAGTCGTTTTCGTAAGTCCCCGGGCGCCTGGAGCCTTCACGCAAATCAAGCCGCATGGAGACCGCACCGCTTCTCATTACAAGCGCCCTTCCGCTTGCCACTTTGACAACCGTATGAATTTTGCCGGCTTCCTGCATTTCCTCGTACTTTAAATAGGCCGAACCGCCTTTTTCGTAATAATGGCCGAACAAAACCAGTTCGATTTTTTCCGCTTCTTCCTGGAAAATCTCCGTGGTCATATGTATTTTTACAGGGCAAGAAACGGTTTCCCCCGCCATTTTCCCACATCCTTTATTTCATCCATTATAACCTTTCCGGCGGAAAAATAATATGGTAACTCTCCTCATTTTATCATATATAATGGAGCTGCTATCCCGCAAGCTTAACTTTAAAAACCCGGCACCCGCCCCCGCAGCCGGTGCCGGGTTTTCCGTTACTTCACCCAGCCGAGCATCATTTCGCGCACGAGCTTGCTAGCCGTATTGGCTGTTTGCTCGGAATGATCATATACAGGTGCCACTTCAACAAGGTCACAACCAATGACATTCACGCCGGAACGGGCAATTGCATGAATCGATGCCAGCAGTTCTTTTGAGGTGATCCCGCCGGCATCAACCGTCCCTGTCCCCGGCGCAAAAGCCGGATCGAGCACATCAATATCGACCGTCACATACACATGGCGGCCGGAAAGCGCCGGCAACACTTTTTTGAGCGGCTCAAGCACTTCAAATTTTGCGATCTGCATGCCGTTTTTTTCTGCCCATTCAAATTCCTCTTTCAAGCCGGATCGGATCCCGAATGAATACACATTCCGAGGTCCAATTAACTCCGCCGTTTTCCGGATCGGCGTTGCATGCGAAAGCGGCTCACCTTCATAATCCGTGCGCAAATCGGTATGGGCGTCAAAATGAATGGCAGCAAGATCCGGGTATTTTTTGTAAACGGCGCGGATTACCGGCCATGTCACCAAATGCTCGCCGCCAAGGCCGAACGGAAATTTCCCGTCGTCAAGCAATGTCCCGACATAATCCTCAATCATATCGAGGCTTTTTTGCGGATTGCCGAACGGCAGCGGCATATCTCCGGCATCAAAATAGCTGATTTCAGCAAGTTCCCGGTCAAGATACGGGCTGTATTCTTCGAGCCCGATTGAAACTTCCCGGATGCGCCCCGGGCCGAACCGTGAACCCGGGCGGTAGCTGACTGTCCAGTCCATCGGCATGCCGTAAAGCACCACCCGGCTTTTTTCATAATCCGGGCTTGCCCCGATAAAAACATGGCCTGAATAAGCTTCGTCAAATCTCATCTTTTTCTCCTCTTTTTCACAATTTCGGACACATGGAAAAAGTATAGTGAAATTCCGAAAAAAAGCAAGAATCTTTTTACAGCGGGCCACCCTTCCCATAATCCTTTTTTCGGTTCCGGTGTTTAAAATTTCCTCTCTTACTAAATACTAAGGAAATAAGGAGAAAAAGAGGTGCGGATGATGGAGACACAGACAACACCAAAGATCCGGAAAGCCAAATGGGGCCTGCGCCTGATGCTGTTTGCCCTGATTACTTTCGCCATCCTGCTGTCTGCCTTAACGGCAGCTGTCTATCTGTATGCAAAAATTCTCGGTCCGCCGCCGCTGTCCGTACCGCAATCAACGCTTTATTATGCACAAAACGGCAAACAAATCGGCGAGTCGAACAGCGGCCAGCAAAGATACTGGGTGCCGCTTGACGGCATCTCCGAAAACGCCATTGACGCGACCATTTCAATCGAAGACCGAAACTTTTACCATCACCACGGCTTTGATTACCGGCGCATGGCCGGGGCGGTCGCTGCCGATATGAAAGCAATGGGAAAGGTGCAGGGCGCAAGCACCATTACCCAGCAATACGCCCGCAACCTGTTTTTAACGCTTGATAAAACATGGGAAAGAAAATTAAAGGAAGCATTCTACACGGTCCGGCTCGAGTCCAGCTACAGCAAAGACCGGATTCTGGAAGGCTATTTAAATACGATCAATTACGGGCATGGAAAATACGGGATTGAAGCCGCAAGCCGGTACTATTTCGGGAAAAGCGCCAAACAGCTGACACTTGCCGAAGCCGCCATGCTTGCCGGGATTCCAAACGGACCCGGAGTCTACTCCCCTGTCATTTCGCCGGAAAAAGCGAAAAAACGGCAGCTTGCTGTTTTGCAATCGATGGTGAAAAACGGCTATATTACAAAAAAACAAGCAGCAGCAGCCGCCAATGAAACGGTAAAAATCATGCAAAAAGCGGATCCGGATACAAACCGGATCGCCCCTTATTTCCAGGACCTTGTGAAAAAACAGCTGAAAACAAAACTCGGGTTTGATGACCGGACGATTGCGCTCGGGGGATTAAAAGTATATACCACCCTTGATGTGAAGCAGCAAAAAATTGCCGAAGAAACAGTGAAGGAAATCATTCCGGCATCTTCGCAAATCCAGCTCGGTTTTGCGGCAATCAATCCGAAAAACGGCTTCGTAACCGCACTTACCGGGGGCCGCGATTATGCGGAAAGTTCCTTTAACCGCGCCACACAGGCAACGCGCCAGCCCGGTTCCACCATGAAGCCGCTCCTTTATTATGCTGCATTGAACCACGGATTCACGCCGGCAACGATGCTCAAAAGCGAACCGACCGTTTTCCGGCCGGGCGGATCTTCATACAGGCCGCATAATTTCAACAGCCAGTATGCCAATAGGGACATTACGATGATGCAGGCGCTCGCCGTTTCAGATAATATTTACGCCGTGAAAACCCATTTGCTGCTCGGGCAAGATGTGCTTGTCCAAACCGCAAAACAATTCGGCCTTACAACCCCGATGGAAAAAGTGCCGTCACTTGCGCTCGGCACATCCGGCGTGCACCTGCTCGATATGGTGAACGCCTACAGCCTGCTTGCAAACGGCGGCACTCAAAACGGGCCTGTTTTCATCACAAAAGTGGAAGATTATAAAGGCCGCGTCCTGTATGCATACGACAAACACGAGAAAGAACGGGTGTTGGACAAAGCGGCGGCGTTTGTCACCTCGCAAATGATGACCGGCATGTTTGACAAGCGCCTGAACGGCTATGCCCGTGTCACCGGCGCCTCCATTGTCAAAAACCTCACCCGCCCGTACGCCGGCAAATCCGGCTCCACCAACACGGACAGCTGGATGATCGGGTTTTCGCCCCAGCTCGTGTCAGGCGTTTGGGTCGGATACGACAACGGGCAGGAAATCACGTTGGCCGCTGACAAAATGTACGCCAAAAAAATATGGGCCCGGTTTATGGAAAAAGCACTTGCCGGGCGCCCTGCCGCGGAGTTTAAGCCGCCCAAAGGCGTAACCGGCGTTGAAATCGATCCTGAAACCGGGAAAATCGCAACCGAAAACTGCCCGGTGGCAAGGCTGACATACTTTATATCCGGTACCGAACCGGCCGAGCCCTGCAGCAAACATCCCGCAGCAGGAGAAAATGAGTTGTATCCGAAAAAGCACCGTAACTGGCTTGAAAAACTGTTCCCGTTTTTCTAAAAATAGCAAAAAGAAAGGCCTGGCCGCTTTGCGGTCAGGCCTTTCCTGCTCCTTCAATGCATCGTGAAATTTCGGCCGGTTCCTTACGCAAAAATAAATGCGCGGGGTCAGGCCTTTAATGCTTCTTTCAATTCATCGCTGGATAAGTTCCACATCTCGCTGCTGTGGCCTTTTAAAAAGTCTGCCAGCACTTTTTTGGACCGGTCGTCCATATGGTCTACAATGATATGGCCCTTCATCGACTTGTCGAGGCGGTTGACATGTTCCGGCAGCGATTTGTAGCCGCGGCGTTTTTCCTTGTTGACCACCATTTCGCAGGCTGTCACCCCGTGATAATAAGGCCCGTTTTCGCCGCGTTCAATTGTCACCCACACAAGCCAGTACGGTTTTGCCCCCTCTTCCGGGACTTCCGAACGGTCGGGGAAAAATCTCACCCGTTTTTCCACGGCGCTCCTTGCATGCATCGCCCCAATATCGACAACCGCCGTGCCTTCATTGACATCAATGATCACCGGCGAGACATTTTCAAGGTTCAGCGCCCCGGTGCCAAAACTTTTATGGCCGTCAGTCGGCGCATTTTTAATAATATTAAATTCTGCTTTTTTCTTTTTTTCAGCCATCTTGCACATCCCCTTTCTCTCAATGGCAATCTATCCGAATACGGAAACAATGGTCTGGAATCCCTTCATAATCGACGGAACCGCACTGTTAAGCAGCGGCGAGATCGTATACCGGCCAAGCGGCGTGACCAGCAGGACCAGAAATACAACGATGCTGTACTGCTCGTACTGCGTCAATTTTGCCCGTACCCCCGGCGAAACCAAATCTTCTATGATCCGGTACCCGTCCAGCGGCGGAAGCGGAATTAAATTAAAAATAAACAATACGAGATTCAGCCAGACAAAATAATTGAAAAAGGAAAGGACAAACCATGGCAGGCCTGCGCCAAGCCCGGTTGCCACCAGCACATAAAAGATGATTTCCCCGATAAACGCCATCAAAAAATTGCTGGCAGGGCCCGCAAAAGATACCGCCACCCCTGCCAGGCGCGGATTTTTGAAATGGTAGCGGTTTACCGGGACAGGGCGCGCCCAGCCGAAGCCGGCGACAAAAATAAGCAGCGCGCCAAGCGGGTCAATATGCTGCGCCGGGTTCAATGTCAGCCGCCCCTCGCGTTTGGCAGTCGGGTCGCCGCACAAATAAGCTGTATAAGCATGGGAAAACTCATGGACGGTAAAAGCAATGATCAGCACCGCCGCGACAATCGGGATATCCCTTAACGGATATGCCAAAAACTGTTGTAATTGTTCCACGTACCGGTCTCCTTTAAAAACAATATATTGACTATAGTATACAAAATTTTCATTCGGTATTCACTTGTTTTAAAAGTGCCACTTGCAGGCGGGCAAAAAAGACTTTACAATTTTTATGAAATCATCTAAAAGGAGATGCACCCGCATGCCATATGTAACCGTCAAAATGCTGGAAGGCCGTACAGACGAACAAAAGAAAGCGCTGGTCGAAAAAGTAACGGCCGCGGTCAGCGAAACCGTAGGCGCCCCAAAAGAAAACATTACCGTGTTCATTGAAGAAATGTCAAAAAACCATTATGCCATAGGCGGCGTCCGCAAAAGCGACGAATAGGGGCGGAAAAATCGCTATGCCTGCTGGACAGGGCTAGCGATTTTTTTCAATTTTTCTATGTAATCGTACGCCTCGTTGATTTCTTCCTCCGTATAACGCTGCTTCGCCTTTAATGTAAAGATTTTCTCCTTTACTTCCTCTTTCGGAAGCATATCAAAATACATGACGGTTGAAACAAGCTCAAGGAAGCGTGCATTTTGCCCATTCATTTCTGCCAGGCACGCATCCAGCCCCGACAGATCCGGTTCGTACATTTCCAGAAATTCCCGGCCCTCGTCTGTCACCGTATACCGATATTGGACATATCCGCCTTTTTTCTCTTTTACTTCGTTTACAAACCCGAGGTTGGTCAGCTCCTCTACTTTGAGCGTCAACTCTTCAGAATACGGGCCGTAAAAGTGGAACTCAAATTTTTCCTGGAAAGGGAAGGATAATTTTTTCGCAATATAAATCATTTTTTGCAGCTTTTTACGCCCGACAATTTCTCCGCTTATGGCAAGCGCACCCATAATTTTTACATGATCTTCTAACACAAACCATTCACTCCTGACTAAATTTCCGAACTCCGGGGCAATTTCAGCAAAGCGGCAATTTCCCTTTTCTTTTCCCCGTGTGTCGTTTCGTCTTCGATCAAATCAAGCGGAAAATACAATTTATGATCCGTCCTTCTTTTCCCCGAAATCGCGTCCACAATATCCGATTCCCTTGATAATTCTTTCAGGTCACCGTTTCGCATCAGCAAATTGATCGGCAGCCGTTCCCCTTCCTCGCCCGGCCGGTAAAAATCGTACGGAAGATCTGAGGACGAATCAATGACTAAATAATAGTTCGGGTCGATCCCGGCTTCTGCAAAAAGCTTTTCAAGCCGGCTGTGCACCTTAAATTCTTTTGCCGGGTCAAACTCAATGTATTTAAACAGATTCCGGTTTACAAAGCGGGCGCAAAGGTCCCGCAAAACCGGGTCATCTTCCTCCTGCCAAACCTCAATATAATACAGCATGACGTGCTCATCCAGTTTTAAATAATCACGCAGGCTGAGTCTATCTTCAAAAAGCGACTGGAAATGGCTGGGCCCGTGCTTGAACGGGTAACGGGCATCGTACAACGTTTTTGCGCGGTGCAAAATTTTTGTTAAAATCACTTCTGCGCTTCTTGTCACCGGGTGAAAATACACTTGCCAGTACATTTGGTAACGACTTAAAATATAATCCTCGACCGCATGCATGCCGCTGTATTTAAAAACGGCCTGGTCTTCATGCGGGCGCATAACGCGGAGCAGCCTTTCAATGTCAAAATGGCCATAGCTGACCCCTGTATAATACGCATCGCGCAACAAATAATCCATCCGGTCCGCATCAAGCTGGCTTGAAATCAGGCTGACCACCAATTTGTTTTCTGAAGTTTTCGCAATCACTTCCGCCACTTTTTTCGGGAAATTTCTACCGACCCGCCGCAATACTTCATTGACTTCCGTCTCCCCGAGGATGATTTGCCTTGTAAACTCCTCATGGTCCATGCCAAACACTTTTTCAAACGAATGGGAAAACGGGCCGTGGCCAAGATCGTGCAAAAGCGCAGCGCAAAGCGACAGCAGCCTGTCCTTTCCGTTCCAGTTCACCCGGTCTTTAAAAACATCATCTGTAATTCTCCTGACAATTTCATAGACGCCAAGTGAGTGGCTGAAACGGCTGTGTTCCGCCCCGTGGAAAGTCAGGTAAGTCGTGCCGAGCTGCCGGATCCGGCGCAATCGCTGGAACTCTTTTGTTCCGATCAAGTCCCAGATCACCCGGTCACGCACATGGACATAGCGGTGGACAGGGTCTTTAAACACTTTTTCCTCACTGAGCTTAAGTTTGGCGTATTCCATGCTTTACCCTCTTCCTGATGTCGTAATTCTATTATACCGGGACAGGCCGGAGAAAAAAAGCTTGTAATATGCAGATAGGCAGCTTTTGAAATGTGGAGGTCGATTGACAAGTTTGGTTTTTCCGAAAAAAATCCCAATAAAAGGGCGCATCTGCGAAAATGCGGGATGCTGCCCTTTCTATCTGCTGCATCAGGTTGCAATGGCTGCATTTTTTAAAACCTTTGCATTTAAAGCCACCAGAATCCTTGCCTAGGCAATCTTAATGGGCTTTTTGGCTTCCCGTGTGTGCCCCCCAACTGTGTTGCTACAAGCAAAAATCCGTTTGTGCGCTAAAATTCTATTATTTTTTTACCATATTGGTATAAATTGCGTGTTTTTTGTCCATTCTCTTAGTACAAACAAAAAATTTACATTTGGGGGTAATGAGAATGAAATCACGTCAAGATGCGTGGAGCGAAGAAGATGATTTGTTGCTGGCGGAAACAGTGCTCCGCCACGTGCGCGAAGGAAGCACGCAGCTGAATGCATTTGAGGAAGTCGGCGATAAGCTGAACCGTACATCCGCCGCCTGCGGTTTCCGCTGGAATGCGGTTGTCCGCCATAACTACGAACAGGCGCTGCAGCTTGCAAAAAAACAGCGCAAACAACGCCAGCGCCTGCTTGGAAAAGACCAGGGCGGGAAAAAGAAACTGCTGTACCAGCCGCCGGTTCCAACACTCGAGGAAATTGGCGAAATGCCGCTTGCTGAATTTCCAGAACAACCGGCTCCGGACGGGGAAGAAGCTGAAAACGGCAGCCCGCAAGTTTCACAGCCGACCGAAAGCAACGGGGATATGAGCCTTGTCAAGGTCATCAGCTATCTGCAATACTTGAACAATACGCAATTCCAAAGCACGATTTTAAAAAGTGAGAATGCAAGATTGAAGCACGAAAACCAGGAATTGAAAAAGGAAACGGAAGAATTGAAAAAACGTGTCCAAGAGCTCGAAGAAGGTTCGGTTACCATGCAGGAAGACTACGAAACCTTGATGAAAATCATGAACCGCGCGAGAAAATACGTCCTTTTCGAAGAAGACGAAACCGGGGCAACCAAATTTAAAATGGACCGCAACGGCAATCTCGAAAAGCTGGCAGAATAAGTTTCGGGCGAGTAAACACAAACACCCATTGGGCGATGCATGCTCAATGGGTGTTTGGCGTGCAAGGCGGCAATCTCCCGGCTTTTGTTGCATGAAAGGATAATTGGGACGTTCCCTAGGTGCCTTTTGGCTTTTAAGATGTTCTAAAGGACAGTTTGTTTGATTCACAGGCGCTTTTTGGCTTTTTGAGATGTTCTAAAAGACAGTTTGGACGCTGTCAAGGTGTCTTTTGGCTTTTTGAGACGCTCTAAAGGACAATTGGCACGTTCCCCAAGCACCTTTTGTCTTTTTGAAACGTTCTAAAGGACAGTTTGGATGATTTCCAGGTGCATTTTGGCTTTTTGAGATGCTCTAAAAGACAGTTTGGACGCTACCAAGGTGTCTTTTGGCTTTTTGAGATGTTCTAAAAGACAATTTGAACGCTGCCTAGGTTTCTTTTGGCTTTTTGGAACGTTCTAAAGGACAGTTTGGATGATTTCCAGGTGCATTTCGTCTTTTTGAGATGCTCTAAAAGACAATTTGGACGCTGCCTAGGTGTCTTTTGGCTTTTTGAAACGCTCTAAAGGACAATTGGCACGTTTCCCCAGCATCTTTTGTCTTTTTGAAACGCTCCTAAAAGGAAAGTTTGGTCGCCGCCCAAGTGTCTTTTTGGAGCCACGTCTTAAAAATGTCTTTCATTCGTTTTATGAAAGACAAAACACAATCGCCTCAACCCCAAAATGTCCTTCATTCGTCCGATGAAAGACAAAAAATGATTGCCACCGCTTTAAAATGTCCTTCATCTTGTACATGAAAGACAATTGCCAACCAGCCGCGCTTCAAAATGTCTTTCATCCACTTTATGAAGGACAAAACAGAGACCATCTCCGACCCCAAATGTCTTTCATCCGCTCCATGAAGGACAAAACAAACTCGCCATAACCCTAAAATGTCCTTCATTCACCCGATGAAGGACAAATCAAAGACATTACAGACCCCAAATGTCTTTCATCTGCCCAATGAAGGACAAAACAAACTCACCATAACCCTAAAATGTCCTTCATTCACCCAATGAAGGACAAATCAAAGACATCACAGAGCCCAAATGTCTTTCATCTGCCCCATGAAGGACAAAATAAAGTCGCCACAACCCCAAATTGTCCTTCATGCGCCAGATGAAAGACAAAAACAGGCTACCATCACTTTAAAATGTCCTTCATCCACTTCATGAAGGACAAATCAAAGTCATTACCGGCTCCAAATGTCTTTCATCCACTCCATGAAAGACAAATCACAATCATCACGACCCCAAATTGTCCTTCATCTCGCACATGAAAGACAGCAGGCAACCGGCCACGTTTCAAAAATGTCTTTCCTCAGATCAGCAGGTGGCCCTTGATCGTTCATTCTTCACAAAAACCGTGCGTTTCTTTCCAGCATGCGTTCATAATATTTGCCGTACCATTCCGTTTCCTGTTCCGAAAGCGGACGGGACACAAGCCGGCCCCCCAACGTCTTCAGCGTTTGCAAAAGCCGCATGAACACATCCTGAACCGTGAGTGTTTCCTGTAAAAGCTCCGCCAAAGAAGCCATCACTTCAGGACGGACACATGGGTATTGCAACTTTGTCTCCGCACCCTGTTTTGCCCGCTCATAAAAATCCCGAACGAGTTCTGCCCTGTCGGCGCCGCTTCCCGTCACACACAAATAAATCTGGACGGCCACCCCTCTCCTGACCCGCCGCTGGGAGATGCCGGCGAATTTTTTCCCGCCAATGCTCAAATCATAGCTCCCCGGGCAGTACGAGCCTGCTATTTCCCCTGCTTCAATCACAACGGGAAAATCCGAAAACATCATTTGGACCAGCTTCCACATCGCTTCGTAACCACGGTTGATATCCATTCCCTTTTCCGTATCCGGCACCACAAGCGAAATGTTCAGCACGCCTGTATCCAATACAACGGCAAGCCCGCCCGAATTACGGACAATATACCGGAACCCTCTATTTTTAAGAACAGCAAGCCCCTCCTCAAAAAAGGGCAATTTTGTATCCTGAATGCCAAGGCTGACGGTGTCGTGATGCACCCATGTCCGGACAACAGCCGGGGATGCATTTGCCCCGACAGCGGTGCACAATGTGTCGTCCATCGCAAATGACTGGGCCGCTTCAAACTGCGGGCCCAACCCGGACTGGTCCATCACCCGCCACTCGGGCTGCTTCAGCAATTGCAGCGCTTCTTCCATGTTGATCTTTCCCCCATTTATTTTACTACTATCATATCATGACGGATTGACTACCAAAAAGCTGCGGCCGAAATCCCTTTACAATGGGGCTGAACCCATAAAAACTGCCCGGCCGCACTCCAATTCCGGGTGCCATCAAATTCAGCCCAACCTCCTTTTCTCCCCAAAATCTTCCATTATAAAATGGCTCCGCCCAGCATGCCGTATAAACCAGAAAAAAGGTTTGGCATCATCCAAAAGCCAAACCAAAAAAGGCGAGCATTCTAAGCCCTGGTGTGCAAGCTGGAAAAGAAGAGCCTCGGCCACATACCAAGGTCATTTTCCCCCGCAATGTCCCACAGCTTTACTTCCCTTTTCCGTTCGTACCCATTCTTTGCACATCGGTACACCCTTTTTTCGTTTTTGTTAAAAAAATCACAAAGCAGCCAGACGCAGACATTACCGGTAATTTGTCAGCCGGACACCTCCCAAAAAATCAACACGCCCTTCTACAAATGCTGTCCAACCAACCGACAAGACTGCTGTCACGGTTCAGATTCAGCCGGTTCAAACATATAAGGGATTCAGTATAGGGTTGAGATAAGAAGGCTGCTTTCCAGGAAAAAAACCTAAATAAAATGAACTTAAGTTTTTCGCGTCCAAAATTCATTACAATCAGGTTAGACATTGATTCTGGCAACACTGAAAAAATAATATTGGTTTGTTCAACTTATATAAGCCTCTTTTTTAGTTCTCCTCCCACCGCTGTCCATTCAACAGCCGGAAGCCTGGCAACTCCCTTACAAACTTTGTGCTGCGGAAATCAAAGCCAAATGATAAACATCTTCCGCATTGCAGCCGCGCGACAAATCGTTGACAGGCGCATTCAGCCCTTGCAAAATCGGACCGACTGCTTCAAAACCGCCAAGACGCTGGGCCATTTTATAACCGATATTCCCCGCATCCAGATTTGGAAAAATAAACACAGTTGCATTCCCCTGAATCACGGAATCCGGCGCTTTCTTTTGCGCCACAGCCGGCACATACGCGGCATCAAACTGCATCTCGCCGTCCATGACAAGCTCCGGATCGCGCTCTTTAGCCAATCGGACTGCCTGCGCCACTTTCTCCGTCTCATCGGAATGGGCGGAACCTTTTGTTGAAAAGCTCAGCATTGCAATCCTCGGTTCAATATCAAATGTCCGGGCAGTTTTCGCGCTCTCCACGGCCGTTTCCGCCAAGTCTTGGCTGTCCGGTGAAATATTGATTGCACAATCGGCGAAAACAAATTTCTCTTCGCCCCTCACCATAATGAAAACGCCAGAAACTTTTTTCACGCCCGGTTTTGTTTTAATGATCTGCAATGCCGGCCGGACTGTATCTGCCGTTGAATGGATGGCACCGCTTACCAGACCGTCCGCTTTTTTCAAATAGACGAGCATGGTGCCGAAATAATTGACGTCTTTTAAAATTTGGCGCGCATCTTCCTCCGTCGCTTTGCCTTTTCTTCGTTCCACAAAAGCCTGCACCATTTCTTCAAAACCGGCATAGTCTTCCGGGTCATACACTGTAACGCCCTTGACAGAAACACCGATGGCCTGGGCTTTTGCCTGAATTTTATCCTTGTTCCCGATTAAAACCGGCCGGAGTACTTCATCGGCTGCAAACCGGGAGACGGCTGTTAAAACCCTTTCATCCGAACTTTCCGGAAAAACAATCGTTTTGTTATGTCCCCGCACTTTTTCTTTTATCCCGTCAAAAAATGTACTCACGCTCAACACTCCTCGTTTACGGTATCCATTTTAAGGATAATCCATTTTTCCGGAAAATCAAAGGCAAAAGAAGGCTTCTTTTAGACAATTTCGCGGTAGCCGTAATATTTTTTCCCTTTTCTAACCTGTGTTATAGTAAGGGAAGAGAAAAACATTTGGAGGGAAAAAAATGAGCGAAGCAGCAGAAACACTGGACGGCTGGTACTCACTGCATGATTTCCGTTCTCTCGACTGGGCGGGCTGGAAGGCGCTGCCTGCCGAGGAAAGGGATGCTACGGTGAAAGAATTCCGGCAATTTCTTCAGCAACTGGATGCCATCCAAAGCAAACACGAAGGGGCTTATGCTTTATATACCATCACCGGCCAGAAAGCCGACTTTGTTTTATGGACGATGCGGCCGGCCCTGGAAGACCTCGAAGAAATTGAAACAGCCTTTAATAAATTAAGGATTGCTGATTTTACCATTCCGGCATATTCGTACATCGGTGTAAATGAACTGAGCAACTATGTGCGCGGCGGGAAAGCGGACGAGTCTGCGTATGAAAATCCGCGTGTCCGCGAGCGCCTCTACCCGACATTGCCGAAATCCAAATACTTCTGTTTCTACCCGATGGATAAACGGCGCGAAGGCAATGACAACTGGTACATGCTGCCAATGGAGGAACGCAAGGAGTTAATGAAAAGCCACGGATTGATCGGCCGCAAATATGCCGGCAAGGTAAAACAATATATTCTCGGTTCCACCGGGCTTGACGACTACGAATGGGGTGTGGCTTTATTATCCGATGATGCCCTGCAGTTTAAAAAAATCGTCTATGAAATGCGGTTTGACGAAGCCAGCGCAAGGTACGGAGAATTCGGCCCGTTCTATGTCGGCAGCCTGCTTGACGAAGAACGGTTAACCTCCTATTTGCATATTGGTTAAGAAAAATCCTTCCAGCCTGCTGGAAGGATTTTTTCACGAGAGATCTTAAGCATAACCCGTTTCCGGCCGGCATACACATAAATGTAGTGAATGCCCTTGTTTTTTGTGCATTTTACAAAAACCAGGGCAGACCGATATGCAAAATGGAGGGGGAAATCAGTTGGAAAACGGCAATTACACACCGCCCGTATACGGATATCCTTATTATTACCGGCAGTCCGCACAGCCTTATTACGGAGGATATTATCCGCCGTACCAGGTTCCCGGGGGGCAGCAAGCGCAGGCACCCTCACAGAACCTGCCCGGCCAGCTTCCGCTTGAACAATCGTATATTGAAAATATTTTGCGGCTGAATAAAGGAAAACTGGTCACGCTGTACGCCACGTTTGAAAACAACCGGGAATGGAATGCTAAAGTGTTCAATGGCATTATTGAAGCTGCCGGACGGGACCATGTCATCCTTAGTGATCCGCAAACCGGGCAGCGTTATTTAATCCCGATGGTCTATGTTGATTACGTTGTCTTCTCTGAAGAAATCGAATATGAATACCCATATGGTAGCACAACGCAAGCCGGTCAGCCGCTGGCAACCTATCCGCCGCGGTGATCAGCGAAAGAAAAAACAGCTCCGAAACCGGGCTGTTTTTTCTTACATCCACTTTACCGCCGCTATAGCAAGCAGTATCCAGGAAGCAAGGAACGCGACGCCTCCGATTGGCGTAATCGCACCAAGCACACTGATTTTCGTTAAGCTTAAAACATAAAGGCTGCCGGAGAAAAGGACGATGCCAATCAGCATCAACCATCCTGACCAGCTGAGCAGTGCGGATGATTTGAGGATGCCGGAAAGAATGCCGATCGCAATCAACCCGAGCGCATGGTACATTTCATAACGGACGCCGGTCTCCCAAATATCCAGATACTTCTGATCCATGATCCCTTTCAACCCGTGGGCCCCAAAAGCCCCGAGCGCAACAGATATACACGCGTTCAGTGCTCCAAAAAAAACAAAAATATTCATGCGATGCACTCCCATTTTTTAATGTAAAACGCTGTAGAAGCTTAAAAACAAGTCAACATAAATGTTCATGATAAAAAGCTAGATACCATGATAGGTATACAAACCGTATAAGAAGCTGCAGAGAAGACAGGAACGCCCGCTTTGGTGGACGCTTGTTTCAATTGTTTGCGATTAAAAATCAAAAATAGAGTCTCCGTTTGCACCATCTTCCATTTTCAACGGCTCCGGTTTCAGCACCGTTTTCGGCACAGAAGGACTGGCAGGCAATGGCTCTTCTGGCTGTACCGCCTTTCCGCTTTCCAATAAAACTTCACACAAAGCTTTTACCGCATAGATATGCTCCCTGAATTGTTCCGCCGGCATTGCCTGTTTTGCCTTTGCCAATTCCTGCTCCATTTTTTCCAAAAGCATTTCCGTTGTAATGGCCATTTCCGCACCTCTGTTTAATTTCTATATAAAATAAATGAAATCTGTTGCCTACTGCAAAAAAGTATGAGCAATGAATATAAGTTTTTCCCCCAAGCCCGCGTTCCATTTGCACGATGACATTTTTTCCGAAGGCAACAGAACTGCGATATTTTATTCATTTTATATAGCCTGAAAATTTGTTTTCATCCCGCTGCTGTGATGCGTTCCCTGTAGCATAGGCGTCCAACCTGAAATTTGTAATCGCTAGGTTCATGACTTCCGATCGCATCATGGCTGCAGGGTGCCGGTCCTGACAATGTTTCCTTCCTTTGCTGGCCCGCATTTGTCGTTTGCTTACATTTATTTTAACAGAGGACAATTATCCGAACAATGCGGAACGCTGTCATACCTTGCAAAAAAATCGCCATGTTTCACGTGGAACATTGTCGGATTTCCGCGATGGAATGCGTTTTATATCTTTTCCTGTTCCGGCAGCTGCCAGTCGATCTCTTTTTCTTCCAACTTGCGCAAAATATTGTTGGTTTTTGAAAACGGACGGCTCCCGAAAAAACCGCGATGGGCGGACAACGGGCTTGGATGGGCAGCAGTTAAAACAAAATGTTTGTTGGTGTCGATCAGCGCTTTTTTGCTCTGCGCAGGCCTTCCCCATAACAGAAAAATGACAGGTGTTTCTTTCGCATTGATTTTCCGGATCACTTCGTCTGTAAAAATTTCCCATCCCATTCCTTGGTGTGAATGGGCCTGCCCTTCCCTGACAGTCAACACGGTGTTTAACAGCATCACGCCCTGCTTCGCCCAGCTGACCAAGCACCCGTGCTGCGGAATCCTGCATCCAACATCGTCATGTAGCTCTTTGAAAATATTCCGGAGCGAAGGGGGAATATCCACCCCCGGCTTTACTGAAAAACTAAGCCCGTGAGCCTGGCCCGGTCCGTGGTAAGGATCCTGGCCAAGGAGGACAACCTTAACATCCCGATAAGCCGTATAGTGAAAAGCATTAAAGATATCGAACATATCAGGATGGATTCGCTGTGTTGCATATTCTTTTTTGAGGAACTCCCTCAATTTTAAATAATATGGTTTTTGGAATTCCTCCTTTAAAAGCGGGCCCCAATCATTTTTAAAAATGTCCTTCATTTTATTTACAGCCCCTTTCTTTCCTATACTTTCATTTTATCAGTTTCCTTGTCCGGCGGCTGTAAAACTTTTCTTTGTTTAAGGACGGCAGGAAGCGGTTATATAAATGTCAAACAGTATCATCATTTTTCGGAAGGAGGAAGACAGGTGCATAAAGTAGAAGTGGTCGAAAACGGGCTCGAAGCGACGAAAAAGATAACAGAGTTTGAAAATGAAGGATTTGCGAAAGACAATATTTATATTTTCTCGCATGACAAAGACCGTTCAAAAGATTTAACCGACGCAACGGAAACGGGATCTGTCGGCATGGAAGAACAAGGAGTCATTGATTCGGTCGGCAATCTGTTCAGGGAGCGAGGGGATGAACTGCGTTCGAAAATGCAGTCGCTCGGATTGTCGGAGATGGAAGCCGTACAGTATGAAAAAGTACTCGACGAGGGGCGCGTTGTCGTCATCGCCACGGATAACCAGGAGGGGCCTGAACACCTGCTATAAAACCGGACCGGGCCGGCGTTCCTTAAGCCGGCTTTTTTCTGCTTTTATTAGGTTAAATGGCTCATATTCAGCCATCCTGGGACGTGTCTTTAAACCAGGCCAATTAAACTAACAGTTGCAAAAATTATAAAAACAGATCACTTAAGAGAGACAAAAAACTGTCAGCTGATAATTCTAGTCTGCTCAATATGTAAAAAAAGGTAAACAGACTGGGTAGTACTTGACCTTTTTCAATCCGATGAACCGTTTTTTCGGATAATATGTTGCCTGCAAGATCCTTTTGCGTCAAACCCTTTTCTAATCTGGCAGTTTTTACTGCTACCCCTACATTTTCGGCATTTATGATTTTTTGTAAAAACATTTCCTCTGATTGAAATTGTTTGTCTTGATATACCATCAGCTCCCACCCCATATGATTTGAGTATTCTATTTTTGATTTACAAGTTTTGATTTACAAGCTTATCATTTCAAATTAAAAAAACGAACAATTAAAAATTCAAATCAATCACAAAATCTTTCGATACTTTTTATTTTAATAAATTACTGACTGTTGTCAACGAAAAATTTTTCGGCATCACTAAAGATATATGCTGAAATCTATCAGACACTTTTTCCAAAAGCTTTACTTCATCACCCATCCTTCTGTTTTCAGGTATAACTGGACACATGTGTCTATTGTCAACAAACACACATTTTAATAACATACACTTGAACAAATTGATAATTTCCAAGCAATAAATGATATAAATGTGCATAACATTTATATAAAAGTTATTAAAATAGGCCCTTCGGGTTAAATTAAAATAATAAAAATATTAAATTTTAAAAATGTAACTAATCCCGAGGGTCTACTTTTAAAAGGGAGGTGAATATAATATGGGATTATTCCACGTTGCATCTAAGTTTCATGTTTCTGCAGGAATAGCATCTGGTGTTGTTACAGCTGTATTGCATGCTGGTACTATAGCATCTATAATAGGAGCCGTCACAGTAGTTATGTCAGGTGGCGTTGATGCAATCCTCGATATGGGATGGACAGCGTTTATTGCAGAAGTAAAACATTTAGCTAAGGAATATGGCAAAAAAAGAGCTATTGCTTGGTAAAAACTGGAACAGCCAGGATCTACAGTCCTGGCTGTTAAAAAACATTTATTGATTTTTATTGTGGAGTGATGTTTATGGGGATTTTTAGGCTTGTTATGCTATATATCATAAATACATACTCAACCCGAGGTTTTTTAATAAAAAAGGTACTGAAAATAAAGAGCACTAAAAAATACATTCTATTGAGTTTTTTGTTTGAAGTCTTTATATCTGTATTTTTAATTTCTATTTTTAACAGGATCTTTTTACCGGACCATAAAAATATTCTTATTGGAGTGGCTCTGATTCTGACTGTTGGCGACCAAGTGAAAGCTGTTATGACAACAAGAAAAATGTTAGATGAAAGGTACTTGGTCTATCATTTTAGCAGGTATCTCGGGAAGAATAACAATTTAATGAAAAAGGTTATACTGCTCGACTGGATGGTTAGCATGGTGCAAAGTTTAACCAAAATCGTGCCGTTTGGGGTGTTTTTTTATTTACACAGGATGGGAACGAAGTACATATTGATTGTGATTTTGTTCGAACTGCTCCTGTTTTGTATTCATTTACTTGGAAAATCGTTATCTTATCATAAAGGTTTCCGTATTGTACTAAACCTGACAACAAAAGCTTTGTTATGCTGCTTCGTTTATACCGTTGCTTCCATCTTCATGCAAATCATTTATGAATCAAGACGTAACATATCTACTTATGGATATAAATTAAAAGCCATCACAAATTTAAATAATCAAGCAAAAGAAATACTTCTAAGCTCAAATTTGTTTATCATTTTTAAAAATGCAGCCTTGTTTGTTAGCCATATGCATATTCTCACGGCTACTTTAACCGTGGTATTGCTATTCATCATTAGTATTATCATTTTTGCTTTCTCAAAAGATACGAAGGAAGTTTATTATCAAACGCCCTTCTTTGGTTTTTTATATAAAACATTGAATAAGGAGCACTATTATACCTATGCTGACTACTATTCTTTAAAAGCAAACTCAAAAGAATTACTGAACAATCCTTTTGACCTGTTTATCACGGGAGAACTTTCTGTCAGTACAGGAATTTCATTGGCCTCGGCACCTTATATTCATAATATCATCGTTACCCTTATTTTTATGTTTTTTCAGCTCCACATCATTCTGAAGGGAGCGATAAGCACTACAAGCTTTATCTACAAAAAAATTTTTAAGCTTGAACAAGAATGTTCTATGATGGAAATTTTTAAAATATATGAGTTAAAAAAGAATGGTATTCTATTCTCAAAATATGAATTATTAAAAAGAACGATCAATATATATTTATTTTGTCATTTGTTTTTGTTCTTTATTGCAACTTTGTTTATTTCGTTTCAACAAAGTCTATCTTTTTTGATTTTAATTCCATTTTTTTATGCAATAAAAAACGAATATGTTTTATACTCACTTAGAACCAATTATGACGTTTTTGTTTTATTACTTAGCAAAAGTAATCCTCCCAAAATTAACAGGCTGAATGAATTCGATGGATTCTCTTTAATTGCTACAGCGAATAATGTATTATCTAAGCTTGTAACCCAATTTACAATATTAGGGTTGATCATAATAGCGATGTTCAAATTTATCTCGGGGATTTATTGGCTCTGCCCCTTCTTGGCTATCGCCTTTACTCTTTTTGGACAAGTAGTTTACAGCAACAAGGATTACAAAAAAATCAAACAGTCCTGTCAATAGGTTTATTAAAACAAAAAATAACTAAACACGGGGATTTAAGAATTTATGAAAAATATAATTACCACATATAAAAAATACTTTTTTGTTTCTTTAGCCGTTTATTGTATTAGTTTTATAACCGGAGCATTCTTATCAAAATTTTTAAGTTTCAAGTATACCGAAAATGAGCAAAGATTTGTTGACCTGTTTCTTCATAATTATACATTGGGGCTTAAAATCATGGTATTAGGTTGGATTAGTTTGGGTGTAATTAGTATAATATATTTGGGGTATAATGGGGTTTTTTTAGGTGCTTTCTCATTTGCAATTATAAGAAACCATGGGCTCAAACCTGTATTAACCGGAATAATCCCACATGGGATTATAGAAGTAATTGCATTTTTGCTTTTTGCAACAATTGGCTTTGAAAGCCTGCGTTGCATTAACATTTTAAAATTGAATTCTAAAAGTGAACAAGAGTTAAGATATAAAGTTGAAATTATAAAGTTAGTATCGATTTTTCTTTTCGCAACCATTTTATTGGTAATTGCTGCATGGATTGAAGCGGACATATCACATGTATGAACGGAAGTGAAATAGATATGGAAAGGATATCAATAAAGCATTTAACTTATGGTTATGAAAATCAACCCAGGTTATTTAATAACGTAAATATCGAGATAGATCAAAACAGTATTGTAAGATTATATGGAAAAAACGGTTCAGGAAAGACTACTTTGCTGAAAATCATTGCAAATATTATAGACGATCCTCATCTGTCTTATGAGTTGCGGTTTTTTGGTGAAAAGCTAAGTTTTGCAGACATTCGCAAGCGTAGAGTATTTGTTGGAGACTCTCCTGTATTTTATGAAGAATTAACAATGGAACAAAATATTCAATTTTACAATTTGTTATTTCATTACGGCCCTGTATTCAGCAAACAAGTATATGAATACTGTAAAAAGTTTGATGTTGATGCCTATAAGAATGAGCAAGTGAAAAATTTGTCATTAGGGACCCGGCAAAAAATCTTTTTATCCATTAACTTATCGATCCCTTCAGAATTGGTCTTATTGGATGAGCCGTTTAATTCCTTGGACACTTCCAGTAGAAAAGTTTTATCTGACATCATCACACAAAGTAAGCAAAAAACGTTTGTTATTGTGTCACATGAAAAGGAAGCAAGCCTGTCTTTCACACATGAATTAAATAGCGAAAATTGGCAGTTAAAAAGTTTAAATAACACGGATGGGGGTGTGGGAGAATGAAATCCGCCATGTTCACGCTGGTACTAATCGCCATTTTTGTTTTTGTCTATATTAAAAAAACGGGGATTTCAAATATATCTATTCCAAAGTTATTGTTTATACCGGCGATTTTTATCGCAGCCTATTTTATAGACAAAAAGTTGCAACAGAAATTACGAAAATAAGCATTCATACCAGCAATTTCCTGGGCCAGTTGCCAGATTAAACATAGGTAAAACAACGATGGGAATGCACTTTTAGAAGAAGCTGGTCCGGAATTGCGCAAATTCATCGTTGTGGAACGCGACGTGAAGCAGGAGCAGTTTCCTCCCATAAACTAAAAACGCCGCACAAGATTGTTTCTTTTCACAAAGGGCATTGAAAAAAAACACCCATTTTGTAAAAGAAGGATACGTATGCCCTTTTTGAAGAAAAATGCCCTTTTTATTTTTATTGAATTTGAAAACCTGGAAGGAAAGCCAAAAATACGGGATCATTCATTTTCCAGCGCCTCGATTAAGGGTAATTTTTAATTCAAATAATAACATTTATGGAATCCTCATTTTTATCATTTTTTCAGTTATAAAAGCGCTTTTTGCATATAATGACGGAGACTATATAAGAAATACCAGCAGTTAATAAAACACAAAGCACAAAATAAAAACCTAATTTTAGGTTAGAAGATTGATGAAAAAAATTTGAAATCTTTAAGGCTGAATGATTAACTTTGGAGAGTATAAAAGCAATCAAAATTATCAATATGACAGCAATAGTTAATCCGTTTTGATTGAACGCATATTCCGCACGTA